>CAZAKW010000406.1:0-2417 GCA_964485835.1 uncultured Bacteriovoracaceae bacterium | reverse complement strand
CGCCGTGCCGGCGTTGTTCGCGTGATCTGCACGAACCCGCGCCACAAGCAACGTCAGGGATAAAAACGAAAAGTTTATTAGGAGTTATTTTCAAATATGGCACGTATTGCTGGTGTTGACCTTCCACGAAATAAACGGACTGAGATCGCGCTAACCTATATCTACGGAGTAGGCCGCTCGACCGCTAAAAAAATCTGTACCGAAGCCGGCGTCGACTTCAATAAGAAGACCGACGACCTTTCGGAAACCGACATGCAAAAGATTCGCGAGTATCTTGAAAAAGACCTCCGCGTCGAAGGCGATCTTCGCCGGGAAGTTTCTTTGAGCATCAAGCGTCTCGTCGACCTTGGAACCTACCGTGGTAATCGCCACCGTAAAGGTCTCCCAGTTCGTGGACAGCGCACGCACTCGAACGCTCGTACCCGTAAGGGTCCGGCCGTCGCCATCGCGGGTAAAAAATCCGTGAAAGCGATGAAGTAAGGCTTCGAGCCCTCACTAAAATTTTGGAGTATTGAAAATGTCTGAAGTTAAGTCTGAAGCAAAAACTGAACAAAAAGCGGATGCCTCGAAAACCGAGACCGGCGCCGCTGAAGTGAAAATGAAAATCAAAAAGGGCAAGAAAGGTTCCGTTACCGGAAACGTTTACGTCCTTTCCTCCTTCAACAACACGATCGTGACGATCACGGATCCGATGGGCAACGCAATCTGCTGGGCAAGCGCCGGCGGAAAAGGTTTCCGCGGTTCCCGTAAGAACACCCCGTTCGCCGCCCAGGTCGCAGCCGAAGACGCCGCTCGCAAAGCTGCTGAAAACGGGATGCGTTCTTGCTCGGTTTTCGTCTCGGGTCCAGGCGCAGGCCGTGAATCCGCACTCCGTGCGATTTCGTCGGCAGGTATTCGCGTGACGTCGATCGAAGACGTTACCCCGATTCCACACAATGGCTGCCGTCCTCCGAAGCGCCGTCGCGTTTAATTTTTTTGAAGGGTTAAGATAATGGCACGTTATACTGGTTCTGTTTGTCGTCTCTGCCGTCGTGAAAACCAAAAGCTCTTTTTAAAGGGCGATCGTTGCATGACGGAAAAATGCGCTTTTGAACGCCGTGGGTACCCGCCGGGTCAGCATGGTCAAGGCCGCATCAAGTTCTCTGAATACGGTCTCCAGCTTCGCGAGAAGCAAAAGATCAAGCGCATGTACGGATTGGGCGAATCCCAGTTCCGCGGCTTGTTCGAAAAAGCGAGCACCATGAAGGGAATCACGGGTAACCACCTCCTCTCGATGCTCGAGCGCCGCCTCGATAACGTCGTTTACCGTTCGGGTTTCGCAAACTCCCGCGCGGATGCTCGTCAGCTCGTTCGTCACGGACATTTCCTGATCAACGGCAAGCGCGTGAACATCCCTTCTTACCAAATCGACAAAGGCGACATGCTTGAAGTGAAAGAGTCGAGCCGCAGCACGGTTCGGATTGCTGGCGCTCTCGAAAGCGTGAAGCGTCGGGAAATTCCACAATGGGTTGAGCTTGATGCAAATGCATTCCGCTCGCGCGTTCGGGACCTTCCTTCGCGTGACGATGTTACGGCGCCAATGCAAGAGCGCATGGTGGTCGAGCTTTACTCGAAGTAATCAACAATTCTGGTGGGGCCAGGGAAGCAAGACGCTCTCCTGGTCGCCGCTTTAACCCTAGATACTCCGCATGGCTGTGACACGAAGTCTGCAGCGAGGGGTGCAAGGACAAGAAGGTAGAATCATATGAAAATGGGAAATCTGGAAAAAAACTGGCGCGACTTGATTAAGCCGAAGGCCCTCGACGTCGACAAAGAGACGCTTTCGAGCAATTACGGAAAATTCATCGCAAAGCCGCTGGAGCGCGGATACGGGCTCACGCTCGGTAACTCGCTTCGCCGCGTGCTTTTGTCGTCCCTTCAGGGCGCTGCCGTTACCGCAGTTAAAATGGAAAACGTGCTCCACGAATTCACGGCCGTCCCAGACGTGACCGAAGACGTGGCGGAAATCATCCTGAACTTGAAAGAAGTTCGTTTCAAACTGCACACTGAAGAAACCACCGTCACGATCGACATGACCGGTCCTTGCGAAGTGAAAGCTTCGGACATCATCACCAGCGACAACGTCCAGGTGCTGAATCCTGACCAACACATCGCAACCATCGGAAAAGGTGGCAAGGTCAAGGCTGAGATCCGCGTGAAGCGCGGACGTGGCTACGTTTCCGCTGAGTCGAATAAAACGGACGATATGGGCGTTGGCTGGATTGCCGTCGACTCCTTTTTCTCCCCAATTCGCCGCGTGAACTACACCGTCACCCAGTCCCGCGTCGGTCAGCGTACTGACTACGACAAGCTCACGATGGAAGTCTGGTCGGATGGTTCCGTGAAGCCGGAAGACTCCGTTGGACTTGCTTCGAAAA
>CAZAKW010000405.1:0-2425 GCA_964485835.1 uncultured Bacteriovoracaceae bacterium | reverse complement strand
TCGGCCAATCCACCTGGATATTCCCGGATGAACGCTTCCGTGCGGTCCGAAGACCCGTAAAGACCAAGTCCGATCCGCTTCGCTCGGTAGCTCGCAGCGCCCTCCGCGAAATTCCACTCGACCCCACGAAGCACGGCTTGATTCCGTAGCAGTCCTTTACGGTCGCCGATGATGAGGGTTCGGCTTTGCGTCAGGATATCGAGCACCACCTGGTTCGGAGCATCGGGAGCTTCCGCGCCGATTCGAAAAAAAGGAAGTCCGGCGTGCTCACCCATCGAAAACTCCTCAAAGCTACGGATGGGCCCGGGCTTGAAGAAATCCCCCGCGGCGCGCGCTTGAACTTCGGGCTTGGAAAGAAGCTCCTGTGTCCAAGTCCACTTCCCTTTTCCGCCCGCCTCCGCGAGGAGATCGTCAATTTCGTTCTCACCGGAAGAAAGGGGCAGCGCTCCGATTTCGCGGGCCAAACGAACCGTCATTTCGGGCGCGACCTCGCCGACGGGAAGCAATAGCTTGGCGAGGGATCCCGGGTTCGTGGTCACCAGATGATGAGCTTGGTCCAGTCGTGGCTCCGGATAAATCCGCAGGCCGGCACCGTTGCTCGCAAAATGCCCGGTCGCGATCGCGTCGGCCCCGACGGAGGCCGCGAATTCTTCGAGTTCGGGCAAGAGAACCTGGGCGTTCCAGCGCAGGCTCGGCGTATCGATTTGGCCTTGAAGAGTGGCAATCCAAAACGGATCGTAGACCGAAGCTAAGGTCCGATCGGTGACGTCGACAACACGCAGATAGATGCCTAAGGTGTCGCAAAATTTCCGGATATCGGGAAGTCGCGAAGCGCGAAGCGCCGAAGGGTAAAGATTTTCGTCGAGCCCGGCTTTCGCAAGATCGATCTGGAGATGGAGCGCGAAGAGATCGCAATCCTGGTTCCGCAGGATCGAGGCGGCGACTTTCGCAGGCGCGAAAGCGTCGATCCCCAGAGCGATTCGCTTCTTCCGCCCCCGCTTCACGATGAACGTCGAACCTCGGCGTCGGTGGCGCGAGCAACGATCTTTTCCAATGCGTCGAGAAAGGATTCGAGTTCTTCCCATCGATTGCCGGGATAAAGCGACACTCGAAGCGCGTTAAGCGCGTCGATCCGTTTAACCCCCATCGCCAGAAGAACCTCCGAAGGTTCAACTGTCCGGCTAGCGCATGCCGACCCGGAAGACAGCGCGAATCCCTGGAGATCGAGCTGCGGTACGAGGGAAAGATCTTTGCTGAAACCGGGCAGAAAAAAGTGCGAAAGGTGGGGAGCGCGTGGCCGTCCGCCGCCGGTGACGACGACGCGGGGGAAACGGCGGCGGAGCTCCGTTTCAAAACGGTCACGCAGACCGCTCAATCCGTCGATTTCGACCCTCACTTCGGCCCATCGCTCGGCCAATGCGCGTAACGATAAAATCCCAAAGAGGTTTTCAGTACCACCTCGGAGGCCACTTTGCTGATTGCCGAGAATTTGCGGTTCAAGCGATAAAGACCGGCGGTGGATCAAGGCCCCGCATCCCGTAAGCCCCCCCAACTTTTGCGCCGCTATGCTGACGAAGTCGATTTCGGGCGAAGTGGATAGATCGAGATCGCCCTTCCCCCAGCCCGCTACGAAATCGGTGTGATAGCTTGGGCGGTTTTGAGAGACGTTTTCCGCGCTTAGGATATGCGAAGTTTGATAATGATGGAAAATTCCGGTTTCGTTGCCCACCCCTAAAATCGATACCAGGGTAGCCCCTTCAAGCGCTTCAATCCGCAAATCGGGTTCCCCATCCGGGCGCGTGGGTAGAACGACGATTTCCACCCCTTCCCGCCGCAAGGGTTCGACGAGAACGCGAACGCATGAATGCTCTACTCCCGATACGACCCATTTTGGACGCGGATCAGGTGAATTGGAGGCTCCACCCCGACGATAGTCACGGAGCGCACGCCCGAACGTTCCCATCACCGCGAGTTGATTGGCTTCCGATCCGCCCGAGGTAAACGTCACCTGCCACTCCTCGGGTGATGCGCCGAGTGTCTTTAAGATCGCCAAGCGCGCCGCCTCGATCTCCGATGCCGCGTCGCGACCAAAGGAATGGATGCTCGACGGATTGCCTAAGAACCGTGGGCGCTCCGCTTTTTCTGCCGGGAGAAACACGCGGAGCGCCTCCACCACGAACGGGTGCAAAGGCGCTCCAGCATTGGAATCAAGTAAGGTCGCGGACTTTTGGCGCATTCGCGGCCGGTGCTTTGAAGCCGGTGGAATCCATCAGATTCGAAGCGGCTTTCGGCAATTCGGTCGAACCGCGTACCGGCAAAACCAACGTCCAGCCGTTGATCACCCCGTCCCGGGACGGCGGGCGCAGCTTCGAGCCGGCGCGCACGCTCGGCGCCGTGCTCGGGTCTGACAACAGCCACCAGGTCA
>CAZAKW010000404.1:0-2460 GCA_964485835.1 uncultured Bacteriovoracaceae bacterium | reverse complement strand
ATACGATGATCAGACCACATGCGAGCGTTCCACCAGGTAAAGTCTGGCAAGATCGCTTTTGTTTGGTTGCCTTCCGAAACTCTCGATGTGCTGTTTTCGCGGCTTTTTCCTTGAGGCTCCAGCGTCGCTTCCTACAACGTTAATTATGAATTTTTATAATTAATCTTATGACATTCGAACCCAGGCATCCGCCTACAATCGAACACCCCGAAGCCATTGCCGAAGCGACTCGAATTCCGTCGCGAGCCCCGCTCGATTTCGCACCATCCAAACGCCGTACTGCTCCTGAAACCGCTGCTCGTCGATCGTCTTTAATCTCTGATCCTTGAGCTCGTCGCGAATACAATAAAGAGGCAATAGAGCCCATCCCGCGCCGTGAACGCAAAGCTCGCGCGCCGTCGCGATATCATTCGTGCGGATCGCGATGTTCGACCCGACCCACTTCCCTTTCGTCACGCGGTCCGCCTTCAGCCGCTCGCAGTGAATGTGCGGAGCACCCTCAAATGCTCCCTTCTTTCCAAGGTCCTGGGTTTTCATAAATCCGATTGAGGCCACCGCGACGATGTCTTCAACCGCTTCATGTCGATAAACGATCTCGGGCGAGAGGGGTCGTCCACATTCGAATCCAAGGTCGATTTCTCCCAGAAGTAAGGCTTCCTCAATCCCGACGTCCCGACTCGCGATCGAAAAATCCACACCCGGGAGCATTTCGAGCAAAGATTCGTAATTTCTCCCGATGATCCGGCTGGAAAATTCGCGGTTCGCTCCGATTCGGAGAGCCTTTTTCTGGTTCAATAGCGACCGCTGGGCGTGGAGGAAATCGGAGGTGAGAAGATTGAAGGCTCTCCCATTCGGCGTCAGATTCCACCTCCCCGAGACTTTCATCAAAAAATCCGTCTTTTCGGAGATCCGCTTCAACTGCTTAGAAATCACAGTCGGATCTCTCCCTAGAATCTCGGCCAGACCTTCGAGCGAAGGTCTTGATTCAAATCTCAGTAATAACTGGGATTCAACATCGGAAAGTACGTGACGATCTTCCATGCGAGGCTTGAACTATAACTTGCACTTAGATGCAAGTTAGATCGCATTATGCGCAGTTATACCCATATCTCTTCGTGGGTAAGGTCCGCGCAATCGAGGGCCGCGGTTCAATCGGTAAATCCATATCAAGCAACGCTCGCCCTTAAAATACGTCGTGCTTTCAGAGGACCCCATGCTGCTCAACCACAACATCAAACCCGTTAAATGCTTCCTGAAAATGGAGTACCTCTACAACTTAGAGACGCACCATGGTGAGTTCATCGAATGCCACCTCTTCGCGGTCTCCAGCATCAAGGGGCGTGCCCTCGGTTTTCACGCCTTTCTTGCGAACGGCGCCGTCTTCTACCGCTTGCCGCTTTCGGCCTTCGTTTGGAATAAGGACGCCGAGAACGTCCCTTTGGATTTTCTCCAGACCTGGGATCAGCTCGGCTATCATATCTCCGTGATCGAGTACGAATTCTTGAAAGAGCTAAACGGCAAAGTCTTTATGAAGGACGGGCAGTGGGAGAAGTGCGAGTACCTCTTTACCGTCGATTTTTGCCATCCCGATCCGGGCTATTTAAATACGACGTTTGTTGAATCTCCCGACGACCATAAATTCCAGCACATCGTGAAACTATCGAACGGCTACTACGGCGCCTATCCCAACAACAAGATTCTTTGGGAAGAAATCGCGTTCGTTACCCAACCCCTGGTCGGCCGTCCCGACTTCAAGATCAACCGCCAGAAGTTCCATGCCGAAAACGGAAATTGGATCACCACCGAAAGCGATCAGTTCTTTTATGAATTCGTTCCAAAAGCGGCCGCTCAAGAAACGTAGAATACGATCCGACATTTCCGTAAGCCTGCTCGCGCTGATCTATGCCGCGATCGTCGGGTGCGTCCTGATCGCTGAAAAGCTGGATTCGTGGCCCATCCGAATCCTCGTCTTACCGGTGATTGCGGGCCTCCAGAATCATCTCCAAATCCTACAGCACGAGGGAGCCCACCGACTTTTACACCCCAACCGAAATTGGAACGACTTCTTAACCAACCTCTTCTGCTGCCTGCCGTTTTTTGGCTTGATCCGCCACTATCGGCATTTCCATTTTCTCCATCACCGACACGTCCTCGATCCGGCCCGCGATCCGGAGGTGCCATTTTATTCAAGCCAAGGATACGAATTCAAAACCCTGACCCGGTGGGGGGCGATGCGACTCGCCATGCTCGACCTCTGCGGCTACCACGCCTTGCAATTTTTAGGAGGGTATCAACTTTACCTTCTCAAAGAGACCCGCTCCGGTCGCTTGGCGCCTCTTTCCAGGAGGGAATGGGCCGCCACCGGATTCGTCCTGCTCGCCGTCCTCGGAGTCGCGTCCCTGCCGAACGGACTTTTCGTGCTTGGGTATTACTGGCTTTTGCCCCAAATCACCTTGCTCT
>CAZAKW010000403.1:1793-2470 GCA_964485835.1 uncultured Bacteriovoracaceae bacterium | reverse complement strand
GATGCGAAAACCGGATTGGTTTCTTCCTTCGTTAAGAACGGAACGACAAACCTAGGGAACGGCGTGGTTCTCCCTTCCGCAATTCGCCTGCCGCTTGATGGTTCGCGAACCCGGATCGTATTCGATTCGAAGGGACGACTCTATATTCCGAGCAGCGCAGCATCGGGGCTCTGGCAGATCGATTTCGAAGCCAATATTGCCCGTCGCTACTTCGGTCCGGCAACCACGAACGTCGGCGGGACGGCGACCCCGGACGACGTCGCCTGGTTTGGCGGAGCGATGGCGTTCGACGAGGACGACACTCTTTACTTCTTAGCGAACTGCGAAGCTTCGACCGGTAATAAAGCGGTCAGAATCATGAAAGCGACCCAAAACATCGTCGGAACCGCGGGAGCCGTTTCGATCGTCGCCGGAGACTGCACGTACAGCCAGCCTCCGGCATCCGGCGGAGCCGACGCTCTCACCGTGGGTCTCGGAAGTTCGTTCAATTCGGTGGCAGGCGATTGGTATCTCCCGACCCAGCGGCTCTTCGACCTTGCCGTCCTCGACCGGGGCGCCACGATCTATTACTACGGCTACTACAATGCGAGTCAGTGCCGAAAAATCGTCTCGGGAGTGAACTATGCCTGCGCAATCCCGATTAGCTCCAACATGTCAACTCGGTGAAGGTGAGCGAC
>CAZAKW010000403.1:0-1783 GCA_964485835.1 uncultured Bacteriovoracaceae bacterium | reverse complement strand
GCTCCAACACCTCGTTCAAGGTTCGAACCGCCGACCGCAAGCTCCTCGCGAATACGGGCGACCGGGTCTGGTCCTATACGATTCCGCTTTCCGGCGAAAATGGCGAAGTTGGCACCCAGCTCGTGGGAGCTACGCCTGTCGATGCCTGCGGCGACGACGGACTACTCGCAGCGGAGGCCTGCCCACGCGTCGCGAGCATTGATTTAGGTCCCGGAAATACGATCTATGTTTCTGACGGTGGCCGGGAGAATTCGACCGGATCCTACCGCGTCCGTTTTCTGGATCCCGAAAGCGGACAGATTCGAACGGCGCTCGGAACGCTGCCGTTTTACGGCGACGGGCTCGACCGCACGCTCACCCGCGGTACATTTTCCGGAATTACGTATAAAGCTGTAAGCTCGGCCGGCTTCCCAGCCGGTCTCTACTTTACGGACAAGACGGCCATGGTCGTCGGTCGAATCGATACGGTGACCAACCAAACCGAAGTCCTTTTCGGGAACCAAACGATGGAGTTGGCATCTGATGGAAACGGGACGCTCTGGTCTAAATCAGTAAGCCTCGGCGGGCCCTACGTCGGTGGAACCCTGTACGGACTTGCTTTCGATACGAACAACGATCTCTGGGTGCGGTCTTCCACCCGCGCCGTCTCGATCGGCTCCGATCACACGATCACCCATCGACTCGGAGGTACGTCCGCGGCCGCGACGGCATGGGACTCCGCCGTCGACGGGGCGACGAACCCCGGTGCTTACTCGGTCCACGTCACCGGCCTTCGCGATAACGTGACGTTAAGTCCGACGGGGCTTTTCGTCGCCGGTCGCGCCTACAGTTCCGCGGGATGGAATCCAAATCCTTCCATCCGGCACTTTGATCTGGTGAATTCACTCGTTCGGAAAGTCATCGGCGACCAGCCGCGCGCGGTCTCTAACGACTCGGCCCCCGGCGCGGCACAGAACCTCGCGATTAACTGCGATACCAGTTCGGCGTGCTACAACTGGTATGACTCGATTACGAACCGTCTCTACTTTACGGAGGTCGGATCCTCGGCGATCCGCTACATCCAGAACCCTCTAAATCCCGCTACCAGCTCCTTACAATCCATCCCGCTTCTCCGCCCCGCTACGAACTTTACCTTCCGTCCAGATGCCTCCGAGGTCTATTACCTAAATACCGGTCGGATCTACTGCAAGAAGCTCGGCTCGACTGGAACCTGCAACGAGGCGAGCCTCGGGCCCGACCCTCTGCTAGGAACGATCGCGGCGGGTGCCAATCAGTTCACCTGGCTGGATAACGAAACACTCTTGATCAGCAGCCACTCAGGGATGATCTATCGCCTGCGCCTCTCGCCTCCGTAAGGCCCACGCCTTGCGTCGGCAATGAACTATCAGATGCTCACATCTTTGAACCTCTGTTTTTATACTCTTCAATTCCTACCTCAGATTCTATTGCGCGCTCCCTGGTGCGCCCCTTTGCCCGACCACCGAAACCTAACTCATGAATTCGGGCGGGTATGACGACGCGTGAAGAGTGCCACTCCAGGTTGTCGTTACACTCATCAGTCTCGGAATCCTCCTCGCGCCCGGAACAAGGGCGGCCCCCCCTGTCGCGCGGATCTGCCCGAACGTGGTGACGCTGTTTCGACGTCCTAAGAACAACCTCGACGAATGGCTATCGCAGCAAGTCCGAGCCGCCGAAAAAAGGCTAATTCTGAAGTTCAAAAAAGCCAAAGGAAAACCCGCAGGCGTCTCGCTTGCCGCCGATGCTGACCCTCGCGGAGAATACC
>CAZAKW010000402.1:0-2513 GCA_964485835.1 uncultured Bacteriovoracaceae bacterium | reverse complement strand
ATGGGCGGGGAGCCTCAGGCTTATTCGACCAATCTAATCTTTGCTGCGGAAGTGCAAACCGAGCTAGAGGGTCGCGGATACAACTTCACGGCGGTCCTTTCTGAGGACTCCGAAGTCTGGACTTGTGTCGTACGAAAGGACTCCAAGGTCCAGGCGAACGTCTGGGGTGATACGAAGTCCGAGGCCATTTGCAGAGGTGCGCTTAAAATCTTTGGAAGCGATCCGGCCTAACTCTCACCCTAATGAGGTTCCAAGAGCGGTAGGGGAATCGCATCAGCGACCGGTCGAACGGGCGAGGCGAGTAAAGATTTGACCCCTCTCCCAAGTGTTTGGCGAATGCAGACGCCGATTTTATAAGGACCTACATTCACTTCTGCGACTCGTGCCTGGAATGGAGTGCGGTCAATCTCGCCGGTCGTCTGGTCGTCTTCTGGAAGAAGAAACGGACGAATGGGCGATAGCGCGAAGTTGGGTGCGACCCACCAGAGAGCCAACCAGAAAAGCATGGCGCGGCTCCGCATACCCAAACCGAAGCATCCGAAAAACTCTGAAAATATCTTTCCTAAAGCTGCGACAAGTTCACCGCCCCGGTTCGCGCTCTTGATCAAGTCTCCAAACCAATCGGGTCTCTCAGCGGAAGAGGAGACCTTTGGATAACGGTGTTCTAGCAGCGCTAGAACCGCTTTGAAAACCTTGGCAGGTAGGCCCTGGAGACCGGCCTCGGACTTTAAAAGGAATCCTTCGGATGTCGATTCGATTTTGATCTTCCCGTCAGCTGAAGTTACCTCGCGGGTGCATCTTCGGCAATCGGGGGCATGGTCGGCGCTTTGGCCTCCGCATTCGTTGGTTATTGATGCAGGACCCAGAGTGGTTAAGAGCAGTAAACAAATTTGAAGGTCATCTTCCGTCAGCGCGTGTCCGAGGAAGGGTACGCGATCCTGGTAAACGATTTTCACGACAGTATCCCCGACGACAGAATCCACAGCGAACCCCTTTCCTGGAGTGCCAGCTAGTAAATTTTTGGGTTGTAGTGCAGCCCCCGGGGGAGGGCTTCTGGTAAGAACGAGCGGCGATATGCCTGTTGTGTATCTAGCGGTGCCGTTCCGATTAGAGCGATTAGAGAACGTATCGCCAAAAAAACGGCAGCATTAAACGATCTTCACAATTGTCCCTGTCGCTGAAGTCACATGGTCTTAATAGGACTGGGAGCACGCCTTGAGTAACGTCTGCCGTGGAATCTGGTCGTCCTCTATTCGATGATCGGAGTCGGAACAGATCGGCTCTGCGCCGCCTGATCTGATCTCGGCAGAAGTGTCGCCGCAGATTTCCATTTCATTATTTGTATCTTCTTCGCACATGCAGGGACAACCGCTCGCGCTTCCGCAAGTTCGTTCGTAGATTTCTCGGCACTCATCCACGGCGTCTTCTGCGAGAACCATTTCTATTTTGTCCTCGTAGCGTCGCGATTTTTCCGGATGGCAACTGCAACCACCTAAGAATATGCTCGTGGTGAAAAGAATCAGAAGTGCTCTCACCGCTATGCCGCCTCGTCCGGTTCGAACTCTTCGTTATCGGTCGTGCGGTCGTCGTGCGCGTAACCCATCGTCGTCTTAATGTGTTTATGACCGGCGGCTAGCTGAACGTCCCGGTGATTATGTTCGCGGATCGCTCTCGTAATGAAGGAATGGCGTAGGTCGTGAAAGTCGTAAGTACATCCGACGACTTCCATGACGCCTTTCCAGATCTGGGTGAGGGTGTCTGGATCAAACAGAAGGGACTGCACCTTCTTAATCCATTCGTGGGCCGCGCGTGCTTCGCAGTACCAGTGGGGAACTGTGCGCTTCAATTTCCCCTTTGTAGCTTTGTACTGGGGCTCAGGCCGTAGACCGGCGATTGACCGCTCGATCGAAAGGTGACCCTTTTTCACGTCGCTTGGCTTGAATCCTAAGACCTCGCCACGTCTTGCGTCGTAGTTGTACGCGAGCATGACGAACGGCTCGATTTCAGGCGGTAGAATCCGAACGATGTTCTTCCAGTCGTCTGGCTTAATGAACGTGCGCTTCTTCACCGTAAGGTCGATCTCGCGGTCACCGAAAAGGTGCTTGAAACGATCTTTGGTAAGTGGCTTAAAAACCATGGCCGGTACTTCCGTAGGACCGCTCTTCATGAAGCCACAAAATAAATCGGTTAGCGGCCTGGATGATTTCTCGTTTCGTCGCTGGGGCTTTCGGTGCGGCGTTCGAAAGTAGGTATTCTGCCCATTCCACCTTGTGGACGCGATGCCATTCCTCGGGCTTGTGCAGGTTGAGGGTGTTTACGAAGAAATTCAGGAAGTGTTTCCGAATATAGAAAATTTCGGTCGAGATGCGGTCCTGAGAAGGGACGCTTGCTAGTCGCAGCCGTTTATACCGTTCAATCAGCTCGTCGCTGATGTAGGCGTGTTTTATCGTGACCGAGTCCCGCGCTGCCTGTTCCTTCCGTTGCCGCTGTCGATGACGCCCTCGCACCGCCGC
>CAZAKW010000401.1:0-2515 GCA_964485835.1 uncultured Bacteriovoracaceae bacterium | reverse complement strand
GTTCGAATCGGACGCGGAACGGTGCTGACCGCCCGGGTTCACGTCGGTCAAGGAGTGATCGTCGGCGAGGCAAACGTTTTGTTCACGGGCGTGGTTCTTTATCCCAAGGTTCGGCTCGGTAACCGAGTGCGTATTCACGCGGGTGCCGTGCTTGGAGCCGACGGGTTCGGCTATGCGCCCGTCGTCCAGAACGGAAAGCCGGTTGATCACCGAAAGATTTATCATTTCGGTGGCGTTGAGATCGGGGACGACGTCGAAATCGGGGCGAATTCGATGGTCGACCGCGCGACATTCGGGAGTACGATCATCGGCCCCAAGGTAAAAATCGATAACGACGTTCATATCGGCCATAATTCACGGATCGGTGAGGGCACGATTTTTTGTGGTCAGTCGGGAACGGCAGGCGGCGCGGAAGTCGGTAAATTTGTTTACGTTGGGGGCCTAACCGGAATCGGAAAAGTCACGGTCGGAGATTACGCCCGTATCGGCGGGTGCTCGAAGATCGAAACCTCGGTTGAAGCCGGAGCCGTCGTCGTCGGCAATCCGCAACGAAGCTACCGCGACCACTTTAAAGCGAACGTGATTTTGAATCGTTTGATCGAAGGACGCGGACCGAAAAAGAATAAGGGAAAAGTATGACGAACTACGAGTCGATTGTCGCAGGCGGGTATGCATTGAGCGGCGAGGCGATCCGCAACTTCCTTCCCCACCGGTACCCTTTTCTACTCGTCGATCGCGTGTTGAAGATTGAGCCTAAAGGCGACGTGAGCAATGCGCGCGGTACGGAAGATAAGATCGGCACCCGGATCGTAGCGACCAAGAACGTGAGTTTCAATGAGCCCATGTTTCAAGGGCATTTCCCGGGATACGCGATTTTCCCTGGCGTGCTCACCATTGAAGCGATGGCCCAGGCGGCGAGTTTCGCTACGTATCCATTTGTCGCGCACGATCCGGAGCAGTTGAAGCGAGGTTTTTCCGTGATTCTGCTCGGAGTCGACGACGTTCGTTTTCGGAAGCCGATCGTACCCGGGGATGTCATGCAAATCGAGGCGGAGATCGAACGGTGTCGCGGAACTTTGTGGGGGTTCAAATGCAAAGTGACCGTGGACGGCGCCAAAGTCGCAGAGGCGAAGTTATTGGCGAATATGACGCTTGAAGGAGCGAAACCATGAGTGTGACGATCCATCCAACTTCTCTAGTCGATGCAAAAGCCGAACTCGGCGCGGACGTCGTCGTCGGTCCGATGTGCACGATCGGTCCCAACGTCCGCATCGGTAGGGGGTCGCGTTTGATTTCCCACGTCGTTGTCGATGGGTGGACGACGCTCGGAGAAGGAAACGTCGTCTATCCTTTTGCGACCATAGGTCTTGCGCCGCAGGATTTGAAATATCGGGGAGAACGAACCGAGTTGAAAATCGGGAATCAAAACACGATTCGCGAAAACGTTTCGATCCATCTTGGCACGGTCCAAGGCGGCGCAGTCACCCGCGTAGGGGATGGAAATCTATTGATGGGATATGTCCATCTCGGACACGACGTGGTTCTGGGGAGTCATTCGATCCTCGCGAATTACGTTGGGGTCGCGGGCCATGCCGTGATTGACGACCATGCGATCATCGGTGGCCAGTCGGGCGTGAATCAGTTCGTCCGCGTCGGGTCGCATGCCTACATCGGCGGCCAGTCGGCGATCGATCGCGACGTGCCTCCCTATTGTATCGGCATCGGAAGTCGGCCTATGTCGATTAAGGGCGCGAACATCGTGGGCATGCGCCGCCGCGGATTCTCCGCGGATGTGATTTCAAAGGTTAACGAGGCGATTAAACTATGGACCCGCCCGGACGTCGAAAAAGAACGATGTCTTTTGGAAATCGAATCCCAATATGGCGAATACGCTGAGGTTCTCGCGTTCGTAGCTTTCATCCGTCAGAGCGAAAGCGGAGTGACTCGTTAAGGGCCGCGTATGAAAGTATTCTTCTCCGCCGCGGAGGCTTCCTCGGATACCCATGCGGCCGAAGTGCTGGTTCGGTTGGAAGCTCGGGCGCGGGCGCGCGGAGAAGGTTTTTCGTCTGCGGGCGTGGGCGGACCTAAACTTCGCGCCGCCGGACTCAAGGTCGTCTTTCCGGCGGAAGATTTTCTGGCCATGGGGCTGGTCGAAATTTTTGGGAAACTTCCCAAACTTCGTCGCCAGCTCCGTACGTTGGAAAATTGGATTCGAAGCGAACGTCCGGACGTGGTCGTGCTTTGTGATTATCCTGAGTTCCATTTTCGTCTAGCCAAACGTCTCCGTGGGTTGGGCATTCCGATCGTGTGTTACATTCCCCCTAAAGTTTGGGTCTGGAGGCGGAATCGCCTGGCGTTCTTGGCTAGGTACTACGACCGAGTTCTCTCGATCCTTCCGTTTGAACGCGCGGTCTACGAAGGATCGGGGGTGCGTTTTAAGTATGTGGGGAATCCCTTGATGGACGAACTCCCGTTGACAACGACTCGTGAGACGGCGCGGGACCACTTCGGGCTG
>CAZAKW010000400.1:2228-2541 GCA_964485835.1 uncultured Bacteriovoracaceae bacterium | reverse complement strand
GTCTTTCGAGGAAACCTTCAAAACGGGCGCACATTGGCGGCGTTTGTATTCGTTCAGCTCGATCAGACGGAGGATATCCGAAACCCAGGGACCGTACTTCCCGGAAAGTTCGGTTACCGGCACCGCGCGCTCTAGGTAATCCACGAGCATCGGGTCGAGTTCTTCGTAAGGCGGCAGCGTATCTTGGTCTTTTTGATCGGGGCGAAGCTCCGCGGACGGCGGCTTTGTTAACGTACTTTCTGGAATTGGAGGCACCCCGCCTTCCCGCACCGCCCACTCGTTCAACCGACGCGCGACTTCGTAAACCCGGGTT
>CAZAKW010000400.1:0-2218 GCA_964485835.1 uncultured Bacteriovoracaceae bacterium | reverse complement strand
AGCGTGCAGTAGCCGGTCGCGATCTCGGATTTATTTCCGGTGGTCAATACGAGCGCGCTGTAATGGTTGGCAAGCGTCATCAACGTTACACCCCGAAGACGAGCCTGCAAGTTTTCAAGCGCGATTGGCGAAAGACCTTGCCGAGCCTCGCCGATCTCCCGGCTCGCCGTCGAAAAAAGAAACTTAATCGGACGCACCTCAAACGGCATCCCGAGATTCCGAGCTAGCGTCTCGGCGTCCGCAAGCGAATGCGAGCTTGAATATTGGGAGGGCATCGCGATTCCAAAAACGTTCTCCGCGCCCAGGGCCCGCACGCTAAGCGCCGCGACGACGGCCGAGTCGATGCCGCCGGACAGGCCGAGAATTCCAAGCTTGAAACCAGTTTGGGAAAAATACTGTCCAATACCGTGGACCAAGCCGCGCACCAAAACATCGAGTTCGTCGGGCGCTTGATCTTCCCGGATCGAGTCGCTGGCTACGTCGAACGATCCCGCAGTAGAATCGTAGACCGCGAAGGCCTCGCGGAAAGCCGGGAGTCTTCCCCGGACTTCGCCTTTCTCGGAAACCGCGAAGCTCGCTCCATCGAATAAAATATCGTCGGTCGCTCCAACTTGGTTCACATAAAGAATCGGAAGCCCGTGCCTACGCGCGATATCCCCGTGCAAGCCTTCGCGACGCTCGCGTTTGTCGCACTCGTAAGGAGAGGCCGAAAGCGAGACTAAGAGCGACGGGCCGAGTTTGGCGTAAGCGTCCGCCGGTAACTTTCCGTAAAGTCGTCGACCGAGGACGGAATCTTCTCCCCATAAGTCCTCGCAAATCGCGAACGCGATTTTTACGCCGACCCCCGATTCGTCCTGGGTCGACCAAACGGCGTGGGTGTCGGCGGGCTCGAAGTACCGGGCTTCGTCGAATACGTCGTAGGTCGGGAGCAACGTTTTCGCTTGGGTAAAGACGATCTTTCCGTCTTCCAGCACGGAGACGCAGTTCTGGGCAGCACGGCCGGAAGATTTCGGATTTCGCGCGACGTGTCCTACGGCTAACGCGGTCGACTTCCCGCGCGTGTGTGCTGCGAGCTTCGCCAGCGCCGCATCGGTCCGGGTGAAAATTTCCGGTCGATCCAAAAGATCGTGAAGCGCGTAGCCCGAAACGGAAAGTTCAGGAGTCAAAAGCAAACGGGCCGGCGTTCCCGATTCGGAAGCGCAGGCCCGTTCGTAAGCACTAGCGATGGTCGCGACGTTCCGTTCGAAGTCGCCGACCACGGGAGCAATCTGGGCAATTGCGATTCGCATGCGGCTCGCCGGCCCTTGCCCTAATTAGAAGCGGTTGGTGACGTCGGACTTATCGAAGAAATAAGCGATTTCGCGCGCAGCCGACTGGGCCGAGTCCGACCCGTGCACGGCGTTGGCTTCGATCGAGTCCGCGAAATCTTTCCGAAGCGTGCCCGGAGCGGCTTTCGCCGGATCGGTCGCACCCATGATCTCGCGGTTCAGCGCGACGGCGTTGTCGCCTTCAAGCACCATCAAAAGAACCGGCCCGGAGGTCATAAAGTTCACAAGCGATCCGAAGAAAGGACGCTCTTTATGTTCGATGTAGAAACCTTCCGCTTTTTCACGGCTGAGTTTCGTGAACTTAGCGGCGGCGATCCGCAGGCCTTTCTTTTCGAACCGAGTGATGATTTCGCCGATCGCGTTCTTAGCGACGGCGTTTGGCTTGATAATTGAGAATGTTTTTTCGTTGGCCATGAGTGTCTTCCTTATTGAGTGAGTAACTGAATGCTTGGATTCCGATGTCCGATCCGACCGGGCTTAAAGCCCCAGGGCGGCCTTCATCGTAATGCCCAGTTCCGCTGGGCTACGGGTAATCTTCGCGCCTGCCGAAAGCAGGGCTTGGAATTTCTGTTCGGCCGTTCCTTCTCCGCCCGAAATGATCGCACCGGCGTGGCCCATGCGTTTTCCTTCCGGAGCGGTCGCGCCGCCGATAAATCCGACGACCGGCTTCTTGAACTCTCTCTTAATATATTCCGCGGCTTCTTGCTCGGCATTTCCGCCGATTTCGCCGATCAAAATCACGCCGTCCGTGTCCTTATCCCGCTGGAAGGCTTCCAATACGTCGATAAAGTTAGTGCCGTGGATCGGGTCGCCGCCGATTCCCACACAAGTCGACTGGCCGATACCGAGTCGCGTGAGCTGGTGGACGGCTTCGTAGGTGATCGTCCCCG
>CAZAKW010000399.1:922-2547 GCA_964485835.1 uncultured Bacteriovoracaceae bacterium | reverse complement strand
GCGTGCTCGAAGGATGCATCATTACCGAGGAACTCGCCTACGGCTGCACCGGAATTTGCACCGCGATGGAGGCCAACACCTTGGCCGCTGCTCCGGTCATGGTTGCGGGAACCGACGAGCAGAAGAAGGAATTTTTGGGTCTTCTTACCTCCGAACCCAAGTTCGCCGCCTATTGCGTCACCGAGCCCGGTGCCGGGTCCGACGTGTCGGGAATAAGGACGGTCGCTAAAAAAGACGGCGACGACTACGTCATTGACGGCTCGAAGATGTGGATTACGAACGCTTCGGTCGCGTCGTGGTATTTCGTCTTGGCCTATACGGACGTCGCCGCGAAACATAAAGGGATGAGCGGATTTCTCGTTCCGGCCTCCACGCCCGGAATCACCGTCGGAAAAAAGGAATGGAATATGGGCCAGCGGGCCAGCGACACCCGCGGGATCACTTTTGAAAACGTCCGCGTCCCCGCACGCTATCGCCTCGGGAGCGAAGGCGAAGGTTTCAAGATCGCGATGTCGGCTTTCGACCACACTCGTCCTACGGTCGCCGCCGGAGCGGTCGGACTCGCTCGCCGCGCCCTTGACGAATCGATTGCGTATTCCACCACTCGCCGCGCATTTGGCCAACCGATTGCTACCTTCCAAGCGGTCAGCTTCATGATCGCCGAAATGGCGATGAACATCGAAGCCGCCCGGATGCTCGTTTGGAAAGCCGGATTCGAAATTGATTCCGGTCGCCGCAATACGAAGTACGCGGCGATGGCGAAAGCTTTCGCCGCCGATATGGCGATGAAGGTGACGACGGACGCCGTACAGGTGTTTGGCGGTTACGGATATTCGGAAGAATATCCGGTCGAAAAGCTCATGCGAGACGCGAAGATTTATCAGATCTACGAAGGGACGTCACAGATCCAGCGATTGATTCTCGCGAAGGAAATTTTCGATCGGTAGGCACTCGGCAGAAGATCGGGCGTGTGTTTTAGCCAGCGCTCGATTCTTTTTTCTTCCGAAGTCTAAGTAAATTAAATCATGGGTGCGTTTACTTGCGCTTTCACTCGAGATTCCTTATAAACAAAGGAATCTCTCGAAAGGAGGCGACTATGGATTTCAATCGCATACTACAATCTGGAATGACTCGAGATTCTCGCGGAAATTCTCTTCCTACCGGAATCGCCTCCGTAAATTCTCTTCGGTAGCGAAGCTTAAGCTCAACTCAAGCGCTTAAGCTTCGGTTCGCGCGCGAATTCCGTGCGCTCGATTCACGAGTCTTATCCCTCATTCACCTTTTTTATCAGGACGGAAAATCCGCGCGCGCTCGCACGTCGACTTTCTGCCCCAAGGATACCTTATGTCTGTACTTCTACGCCCCGTCGCCTGGCGGGGTCTGTTCGTTCGTATTGTCCGATATTTATTGATCCCTCCCGTACTGGAATACCAGGTCGGTCCGGGACTCCGCGGCCGTCCGGTGGAACGTCCCGAACCCCGAAACTCATTCTAGGGCGGGTGCTTTCAATTTCTCAGCCCCCCCCCCGACCCAAGCCCCGGCAACGACGCGGGAGTCGAGGTTCTGCGGTGGAGTCGAGGTTCTGCGGTGGAGTCGAGGTTCTGCGGTGGAGTCGAGGTTCTGCG
>CAZAKW010000399.1:0-822 GCA_964485835.1 uncultured Bacteriovoracaceae bacterium | reverse complement strand
GTCGAAAAATAGTTTGCTCTCAAGAAGATTGATCTTGACTGGGTATTCAAGCAAAAAATTTAAATTCGCCTCGTGTTTTAAATGCTCTCTATTCAAGTCTCTCCCGCACTCGGATCGCCGTGGTTCGCACTCTACCTTCAGCAATCTCCGCGCGGATACTTTAGAATTTTTGATGCCTTGGCGCGGGTTAGGGAACGTGAAATTCGCTTTTAAAAAGCTGTGGTAAACATTTTTAGATGGTGCTCTCCGGAAAAATCAATGCGGCTCTCTTGATAGAACTGAAAGCTCTGGTCACGCGCGAGCGGGAAGTAACGACCGAGATTCTCCACTATTTACGCGAAGTCGAGTCTCGCAAGCTCCACCTCGAACGAGGCTATCCAAGTCTGTTTGAATTTACCGTGCGCGAGCTTGGCTATTCCGAGGGCAGCGCGCATCGCAGGATCTCGACGATGCGGCTCCTGAAAGTTTTGCCGGAACTCGAACTAAAAATCCGCTCAGGCGAGTTGACGCTTACGACCGCCGCGCGGGCGCAAGGGTTTTTCAAAGAAGAAGCCAAACGCCGGAACGTATCGCGGGAAGAAAAGAAAGCAACCGTGGAGAGCCTTTTTAATCAATCCACCCGCGAGTGCGAACGAACGCTTGCGGCGATTTCTCCGGCTTCGGCTTTACCTAAAGAAAAAGAACGCGCGGTCACAGAAGAACTCACCCAGATCCAGTTTCTGGCGGACCGAGAACTCCTTAAAAAGCTTGAGCGACTAAAAGGCCTGCTTGCCCATCAAAACTTCGAGGGTAGCTACGCTGTTCTTTTTGGTAAGCTTGCGG
>CAZAKW010000398.1:0-2550 GCA_964485835.1 uncultured Bacteriovoracaceae bacterium | reverse complement strand
CACGGAGTGCGCATCTATGCCGCCGGGGGTACGGCGGCGGGGTTAGCCCATTATGTAAAAGACGATTTAGAACGCGAGGCCTTGCGTCGTGCGGGGCTGGAGTCGCCGTTTTTTGAATCGCGCTTTGGGTATGACTATTACGACCTTTATCGCTCAACCCAGGATGCGGACATCGTGATCGATATTCCGGATGGCGATGGGACCGCGCATGAGAAAATCGCGCGCTCCTTGGAGCAAGAAATGGCGACAAAATTTGGCCACTTGCAGGGTGCAAAGAGCGTTTGGGAGGTGCGATTCTTGCGGCATGGCCGTGGTCCGGTGGGGGAGCCTGGTCATAAGGACGCGCTTCTTTCTTTTGACTTTACGGGGCAGCATTCCGACTCGCACTCGACGGGCTTGATCGAATTAACCGAATCTTCGCCCGGAGAACCACGCGCTATTATACGCGACGTACGTGACTGGGAAAACCGCGAGCGTGTTCAATTTCTAAAGGACGTACTGGAGGGGAAAAATAAATTTTACTCTTCGTCCAAACATTTTGAAACCTCACGCGCAAAATCGGGGATGAATCCGGAGATTCTTTCGGTGATTCGCTACTATACGAAGTCGTTTCAGTATGGATGTTCGAGCTATCCCGAAGACCAGCGCGAGATCTCCCGGATAATTCGTGAGTTTGATCCCTCGGCCGATTATTCACCTTACGTGCGCAAACAAATCGAGGCGAACGGACTCAAGCTTTATTGGCATTCGCAGGACCTCGAAAAGAGCGAGCGAGTGCTTAAGCAGTCAGGGCTAAAGTCCAAGCTCGTCGCCTTTGGGAACCCGGCGAAGGAGGGGACGATGAGCGCGTGGCTTTCTCGGGAACCGCTCCGCTCGTTTCCGGTCGGCAGGGGTCCAAGGCTTAGTCAGGGCTCGGGCCAAACCGCGCGGCAGCTTGGTATCACGTTGATTGCGCATGAAACCAACCAGATGCTTGCGTACGAGAGTATCTTAAGATCCCGTCGGGGGCGGCCTAATCTCTTAATATCGCGGGCGGGCGCGCCCGGTGAGGCGGCGATCTCCGGCGATGGCTTCTACAACCGCATCGGAAAAGAGGGGGCCCGGGGGACGGGGCTTACAATCCGAAGTTACCTGCATCCCGACGCGGTGGACGGGATTGATTTTTATCGTGTCGAGGGAACCGACTACGTCGTCGTGATGAATCGAAACGCGGTCCGGATTAAAGAAGAGAGCTTAAGTCTTGATCCTTTCAATTATTTCAAACTCCTTTTTACGCAAACGGGGGTCGATCAGTCTGATCGGGGTTTAATTGAAATGTTTTCCCGTAAAGTCGGGGTGCGCATGGGGGAGCTTAAGCCAAAGGAGCTGGACGAAATCGGCGCGCTAGCGCTGGGGTATGCCAAGCGTCTTTTTAAGCAGGGGGAGGCGGGTGCTATCGACCCGCTCGTCATTTGGTTTCGCCTGCCGGCGTCGGCAAAGTATCCGGCGGTCGCCAATGAGATCTTTGCAGGGTTGGGTACAGCGGAAGCACAGTGGGCCGTTCTCGACAACCCGAGTTGGACGATCCGTGCTGAGTGGCTGCCATGGATCATGGTGGATCAGTTCGAAACTTACGGTAACAGACTTGATTTGGCGCAACGCGAACGGATGGTGCGATTTCTTTCGCAGCCGCGATGGAATCAGTTTCCGGAGTTAAGTCGACTTATTAAGAAGAGGCTCGCCGGCCCCGCGGTTTGGGGAGTTTTTGAACTGGCTTACCACTGGGTTTTGGAGACGGATCTGCCGTTTGAGAGAGTTTTTACCTTCTCGGCCCTAACAACGATGTTCATGGACGACCGTCTGCCCGGTTTTGTTAACGAAGATCGCTACATAAAGCGCTTTGCGGAGGCGATTGACCGCGGGAGCCCGAGCGAGCTCGATCTTTTCGTAGAATCCTTGATCAAACAGTTCCGCTCTCCCGTCTTCAGCAGTTCCGCTGCCCGCCGCGCCCAGATTTGGATGACCACCGCGGCGGCGGCACGCTACCCGGAAGCCTTCGCGCAGCTCCTCCGCTACCGCGGTAGATTTCCCTTCGAAGTTCCATTGTTTCTTGATGCCTATTTTCGCAACCCCCACTTTAAAGCAGACCCTGCGACCGCGCTAGGGGGTGGGAATCTAATCGAATATTTGAATTTGCCCCATTGGAGCGGGGATCCCGACGTGCAGAAATGGGTTAATGGTAAACTAGTCAACGCAGATCGTACTTTTGTTCACGTAATGAAGACGTTGATCCGAAAATCGCCGAGTTGGCGTACCTCAGAGCGCTGGAGGATAATTGGCCAACAACCCGAGATCTTTGCCGACCTTCTTCTCGATCCCGCCCTTCGAAGCGAGTGGGAAGTCGAGTCTATTCTAAAAAGGCTGTCCGGGCGCTTAGAGATTAGTTTCGAGGCGAAACAAATCGAAGAAGGATTTGAGCACCTTTTTGAGGCAATTTTTCGGTACGGTCACGAGGACAAAATTCCGATCGTTTTTAAAATCCTGGGTCGGGATCCGGAGGAAATTCGTTAC
>CAZAKW010000397.1:0-2557 GCA_964485835.1 uncultured Bacteriovoracaceae bacterium | reverse complement strand
GGAATCAGAACAATGACAATGCCAATCGCGTAACCAACGATAGGGATGATTATGGCGTCTGCGATTCCAAATTCGCCGGCAGAAGCCCTTCGCGTTAACTCAATGGCATTGGCAACAACTGATAAAAGAGCAAGGCCATTGCAAATCGCGATAAATCGAGTTCGAGAACGTGGTAGAGTTGTCATTCGTTACTAAGCCAAACGATACAGGTCGGAGGCCCGCAGTGGCAAGACAGATGGTTTAAAATTTCCAGTGATCATTAAATTTCTATAGCCAACGGTTCTTTTAACCTTCCCGCTTCGGCAGCGGAAAGAAGACGCTCGTGCGTCTTTGGTAGTCGCGGTAAGCATCGCCGCGTGTGCGAAGCGAGGTTTCTTCCGCCATCGGCACGCCGGTCACTTTCAAAAGCAAAAACCAAATCAAAGCCGGAGCGTAGAGCGTGATCCATCCGTAGGGAGTTCCAAGCGCGAAGACTCCATAGCCAAGCCAAACGACGGCCTCGAAAAAGTAGTTCGGATGGCGCGAATAGTACCAAAGCCCGTCTTCGCAAACCTTTCCCTGATTCGCGGGATCGGCACGGAAGCGAGACATCTGGGCGTCGGCCACCGCTTCTCCAACCAGGCCGACGAACCAAATCCCGACTCCTGCCCATTCGAGAGGGTGGATCTGAGGAACCCCATTCGCCGCAGCGAGGAAGAGGGGGCCGAGAAGGACCACAACCGAAACCGCTTGGAGGACGAAAAAGAGGAGGAACCGAAACTCGACGTGATTTCCGTATTCCTTCCGAAGCGCGACGTAGCGACGATCTTCGTGCTCAAGATGCGAGAAAATCCGCGCGGTGAGGAAAATTCCAAGCCTCAGACTCCACACCAAAAACATGCCCCCAAAGATCAGTTTTCGAGTCGGATCTCCGCCACCGAAAAGCAGGATCACTAAAGCGAAGAGCCCAAACGAGAGACTCCAAAGCGCGTCGACAATGGAGTAATTATCGAGTCGTCGCGCCGCGAACCACGCAAGGGCAAAGAGAAAGAGCGAGAGGATCGACACGGAGCTTACGAGATTGAGAAGGTTCATACGCTTGGGGGGGCTTTCGCATCGGGATTTTCGGAGCAAGGCGTTTCCACTCGTTTACGTCGGAGGAAGGGAAGAGTCACGGCCCGCACCGCCATTGCAAACGGCGGCGCGAACACCGCCCAAACGGCGATTGCCGCCAGGCCGGATCGTCCATATGCTACGAAGAACGCCCCCATATCCGCGCGAAACTCGGCTGCGAGTCGCACGGGGTTGAAGTCAATCCGGGGTAGCCCGAAGACCGACTCGCCAATTCGAACGAAAATAGGAATTGCGGCGAGCTGTAAAAAACCAAATGTGTAGTTGGCGACTTGCATGGTGATCGGATTCAGCCGGAAGAAAGCGCCTACGATCAGACAAAGAACCGTCGTCGCTCCGAGAATCGGAAATAACGAGAGCGTCGCTCCGGCGGCGATGCTCCAAGCCAGCTTTTCGGGGGTAGTTCCCTGCCGAAGCTGTTCAAGGATTGGAAGCCATACCCGTCGCCGAATCCAATTTTGCATTCGCTACGCTCGTCGAAGGAGGAAACGATCGATCGGCGCACCTCGGGGAAGTCGGCGGATCTCGTTTAGGACGTAAATCGCCATCGCGATGTTACCGAAGCAGAGTACGCCCAGGAGCCACGCAACGCGTGTTCCAAGCGCCGACTCTTTGTAAAAAATCCACACGTAAAAAAAGAGGAAACCGAAGTAGGCGTCAAATAACGTCGCGACTCCCCATCTTTCAGCGAGGAGAATTCGGAAGCCTTCGACGACATTTTTCTCCATCGACGCCCAGCTCGTCACGGCGAGCATCGCGATCAAAACCAATGCGGAGAATCCGCCTATGAAAGTCCGATAGTTCATGGATGGGTCCCTTCGTTTTTAGATCCTGCGTAAAGCCCCCGCTGGAGTTCCCGGGTCGGGGGATTGGGGCCGAAGAACATCGTGAGCAGTTCGGTTTGGAACCGCGATCCGGCAATGGCTCCCATCCTCTCGTCGTTGATGTAAAACGTAGTTCGGTCCACTTCGAGTTCGAAGCGATGGAGATCTCCCTTTTTTATCGCGCGTTGAAAAGAAACGAACTGTGCAAGCTCTGCCGAGATGGCCGCCGATGCTTTCGCGCCGACGCTTTCGCGGAATTGGTAGGTCCACGCGTCCTGGGTATCGGAGAGATCGAAGTCGCGCAAATACCGGATATCCAGTCGCTGGGGTCGAGGCGAGGCAAGAATCTCTTCGAGATTCTTCGCTGGACGAGTCGAATAAAAAGCAGCGTGATAGATTTTCACCGCGAACAGGGTTGCCGTTCGCGTTCCTTGGCCATGGAGGGTTAAGGAACGGGTGCCAATCCGAGCGGTTTCGCTAAAATGGAAAAGGTCGTCGGCGGTGAATGCGCTTACCGAAAATAGAATAGAGAAAAGGAGCGCGGAGGGAAGTTTCATGTTCATCCGGTACCTTGCTTCCCGTTCGCGGGCTTTTGAAATCGATAATGAGTAACACCCCATTCG
>CAZAKW010000396.1:0-2561 GCA_964485835.1 uncultured Bacteriovoracaceae bacterium | reverse complement strand
CCCGACGAGAGCTTACAACTCCCTTTTTCATCAGCGGGATGACCGCCGGCCACGCGTCGGCGAAGATCGTGAACGAACGGATGGCCAGCCAATGTGCGAAGCGCGGCTGGATCTTTGGAGTTGGATCGCAGCGCCGGGAGCTGGAAGAAAAATCCGGAGCCGCAATTGATGCCTGGCCCACGTTCGCCACCACCGCTCCGGGAGCGACTTTGCTCGGAAATCTTGGGCTGTCGCAAGCCACGCGAGCGAAAGTCTCCGAAATCGAACGTCTCGCCGAAAACCTAGGCGCTCACGCGTTCTGCATCCACTTGAATGCGCTCCAAGAAGTGCTCCAACCTGAGGGCACCCCGGAATTCGCGGGAGGCGTGCGCGCGATCCGTGCCCTCGCGACTCGCCTTCGCGTTCCGTTAGTCCTTAAAGAAACCGGCTGCGGGTTTTCGTCGGCCACGCTCGCGAAAATAAAATCGATCCCTTTGGCCGCCGTCGACGTTTCCGGCTTGGGCGGTACGCACTGGGGCCGAATCGAAGGGATTCGGGCCGAGCGCGAGGGAGATCTGATACGGGCCGGCGCCGCGCAGACGTTTCGAGATTGGGGCGTCTCGACGGTCGACTCCGTCGTCGCGGCCTCCCGGATCTTGCCTAAAAAAGTCGAAATCTGGGCGTCGGGAGGCGTTCGCCACGGTCTGGACGCCGCGAAATTAATCGCGCTTGGAGCGACCCGAGTGGGTTTCGCGAAGCCGGCGCTCGAAGCGGCTCTGGCTAGCGAAGCGGAACTCGAACAGTGGATGGCGGGAGTCGAATTCGAACTTCGCACCGCGCTTTTTTGTTCGGGCAAACGAACGCCGACTGATCTACGAAAGTCCCACGCGTTGCCTACCGGAAAGAAGCGCCGATGAAAGACCGAGCCCTGCTTGAAAGCCTGCACCGTTTGACCCGCGAGGAGCGCCTCGCCCGTGTCGCCGAGTACTGCGATCTCACCGACGACGAAGCGAAGATCTTGTCGGGCGAAACACCCTTTCCGCTCGCCATCGCCGAGCACTTAATCGAGAACGTCGTCGGCGTTTTTCCGATCCCGATCGGGATCGCTACCCACTTCTGCATCGACGGTCGCGACTTGGCGATTCCGATGGCGGTCGAAGAAACGTCGATCATCGCGGCCGCGTCCTCCACGGCGAAGTGGGTCCGGCGCGAGGGCTCGATCCGCACTTACGCCAAGGGGAATTTGATTATCGGTCAGGTGCAACTGCCCAACGTTCGCAACGTCGAGCACTCAAAGCGCGTATTGACCGACGCGCGCGAGGAGCTCCGTGCGATCGCCAACGCCTCGATTCCGACTTTGGTTTCCCGCGGGGGCGGGGTGAAGGAAATCGTGATCCGCGAGCTCGAGCGGCCCGCTTTCGAAGGACAACCCGCGGGCACGATGCTTGTCCTTCACGTCCTTTGCGACCCACGCGACGCCATGGGCGCCAATTTGATCAACCAGGTTTGCGAGGTGTTGAAACCGAGAATCGAATACATCACCGACGAACGCGTCGGGCTGTGCATCCTTTCGAATCTCGTGGACGGAAAGCTTGCGATCGCCGAGGTGACCGTTCGCAATATCGATCCGGTGGTTGGCCAAGGGATCGTTGAAGCCGCGCTTTTCGCGAAAGTGGATCCTTACCGCGCGGCGACCCACAATAAAGGGGTGATGAACGGAATTGATCCGATCCTGATCGCGACGGGCAATGATTGGCGAGCGGTCGAGGCGGGCATCCACGCCTACGCCGCACGCAGCGGAAAATACCAACCCGTCACCGAATGGCGGATGGAAAACGGAAATTTGATCGGGCACTTCGAAGCGCCGCTCGCCGTGGGTATCGTCGGCGGCGTGACTCGTCTTCACCCGACGGCGCGGGTCGCCCTGAAAATGCTGGGCATCACTTGCTCCGAGGATTTGGGTCGTATCTGCGCGGCGGTCGGGCTCGTCCAAAACCTGGGCGCGTTGAAAGCGCTGGCGACCGTTGGGATCGTGAAGGGCCATATGCAACTCCACGCCGCCAATCTTGCGATCGCCGCCGGAGCAGGCGTGCACGAAATCGGCGAAGTGCGCGATCGGTTGAATCGGGTTCTTGAAAAGGAAAAGAAGATCAACCTCTCCCAAGCGATCGCGATTCTCGAAGAGATCCGGCGCGGTCAACCGGAAGCGACGAAGGTTTTCCACTAACGTGCGTATCTCGATTCCGGGCAAAGTTTTCCTGATGGGGGAGTACGCAGTGCTGGCCGGCGTGCCGGCTTGGATCGTCGCGGTGCCGCCCCGGTTCGAATGGTCGGACGATGGCGCGCTTCCGTCGGTCGTGGAGAGCGCGCCGAGCCGTTCTCATTTTCATCCCGAAAGTCCCGCCGGTCGATTTTTAAAGTCGCGCGCGGACCGGTCGATCGTGGGCGGTCGCTTCGTGGATCCATGGCAGGGCCAAGGCGGCTTCGGCGGATCGACGGCGGAATTCGCCGCGCTCGCTTACGCAAGCGGTGTCCGCGACGCGGTCGAGGCGTGGCGAGAATACCGGAAGCTCACCGGCTTG
>CAZAKW010000395.1:0-2568 GCA_964485835.1 uncultured Bacteriovoracaceae bacterium | reverse complement strand
ATACGCCTGGACACAAGGACTTCTCCGAAGATACTTACCGGACGCTGACGGCGGCGGACGCGGCCGTCATGCTGATCGACGCCGCCAAGGGTGTCGAACCCCAAACTCGTAAACTTTTCGAAGTTTGCCGCATGCGGGGGTTGCCGATTTTTACGTTCATCAACAAGCTCGATCGTCCGTCGCAAGAACCGCTTGAGCTTCTTGACGAGCTCGAAAAGGTTCTCGGCATTCGTTCCTGCCCGATGTCTTGGCCGATCGGAACGGGCGACCGTTTCCGTGGGGTCTACGACCGTATTTCCAACGAAGTCCTTTTTTTCCAAACGGATGGCGGCGCGAACCAGTCGGGCCGTCTTGAGGCGCGCAAGGTTTCGGGCTCCGACGACCCGGATCTTTGGAAGCTCCTCGGCGGACCTCGTGGCGACATGGACGAGGCGAAACTTCTTTACGACACCTTTCGCGGCGAAATCGAATTAGTGGAAACCGCCGGCGATAACTTCGACCACCAGCAGATCCTCGACGGCAAACTCACCCCGGTCTTCTTCGGTTCGGCGATGAACAATTTCGGGGTTGAGCGTTTTCTCCAACGCTTTATCGAGCTCGCCCCTAAACCGGTGGGGCGCACGGCGATTTACGAGCCGGCGAAGCACGAGTCGGATGCCGAGCCCGTGAAAAGAACCGTCGATCCGATCTCGGAACAATTCTCGAGCTTCATCTTCAAGATCCAAGCGAATATGGATCCCATGCACCGCGACCGGGTCGCTTTCATGCGCATTTGTTCCGGTCACTTCGAGCGCAATATGGAAGTCACCCACGCCCGGCTTGAAAAAAAGGTGCGGCTTTCCAAGCCCTTGAACTTTTTCGCCCAAGAGCGGGTGATCGTCGAAGACGCCTGGCCTGGCGACATTGTCGGCATGCTTGATACGACCGGCGAACTTCGCATCGGCGATACGCTCTGCTCGACTCCGCCGAAAGCGTTCGAATACCAAGGGGTTCCGAGATTCTCTCCCGAACATTTCGCGCAGATGCTGATCAAAGATCCGATGAAACGCAAACAACTCCAAAAAGGGCTTGAGCAGCTCTCCGAGGAAGGCGTCGTGCAGATCTACCGTCAGCGCGGGATGGGCGACAAGGATCCCGTCTTGGGTGCGGTCGGGGCGCTCCAGTTTGAAGTTCTCCAGCATCGGCTCCAAGGCGAGTACGGTGTGGATACAAAAATTGAAAAACTCGGTTTCACGCACGCTCGGTGGGTGGTTGGAAACGGCTTAAACGCTGACGAATTCGATCGTCGAGAAGACACGCGCTGCCTAGAGGATCGCGATGGGCAACCCGTGATCCTTTTCAAATCCGACTGGAGCCTGCGCTGGGCGGTGGACAACCATAAACAACTTCAATTCGTTACCACCGCTCCGGAAATCCGCGCGGCGCGGAAGCGAAGTCAATAAGGGTCGGGCTAATCACTCCGGAGCAAAAAATTATGGCACTTCGTTTCTGCTGGATGACGGCCCTCCCCCTTCTTGTTTTCGTTTCCTCCGCCCACGCCGCTGTCCCTCGGCGCGCTACGACGAAGGAAAAAACCGCGATCCGTCGCGCGATTGACGACCGATCGACCGAATCCGACCAGTGTTACCGCGCGGACGTGGCACGCAGTAAACGCAAGCCGGTAAAGGGCTTGGTATCGCTGCGCTTGGTGATCAACGAAAAGGGTAAAGTCCTCGATGCGACGTCGATCCACAATACGACTCGTTCGCGTGCGCTCGCCGATTGCTTGATCCGCGTCGTTCGAAAAATCTCGTTCGCGAAATATCGCTCTGGCGGAGTCGTCGCCCACTACGCCTTTCGTTTTCCGCCGAAAAACCTATGAATGCGTACGAGGCGGGGATTCGAAAAAACATTCCCGCCGTTCTGATCTACGTTTTCTCGCGATTTAGCGATGGAACCGAGCGCGTCTTGATGCTCCACCGCGATTCCCCCGACCGGCCCGAAGACTTCCACCAAGGAAAGTGGAACGGTCTAGGCGGAAAATGCGAGCCGGGCGAATCCTACCGCGAAACGGCGGCGCGGGAGCTTGAAGAGGAATCCGAGCTTCGCATCGCCGCGTCCGAATTTGAGTTCCTAGGTTTCCTCCAGTTCCCGAATTTCAAACCCAAGAAAAACGAAGACTGGTCCTGCATGGTATTCGGCGTTTCGATCCCCGAAGCACGGGCAAACTCCGTCCCGCCCCGAATGGCGGAAGGCTCGCTCCACTGGATCGAAACGGAGCGGCTGCTGGACTTGAATCTTTGGGAAGGCGACCGGGAGTTTCTTCCCTATGTTCTCGCGCGCGAGGCTTTCGCGGGATGTACGTGGTACGTCGACGGCAAGGTTGCGCGTTCGGAGATTGATAGAGTTTAGAATCGGCTTAAGCGAAGGGGTTCGAAGCTGTGCCGGCGCAGAAAACGCAGTTCTGCCTCGCGCCTCCGCCGGATCGCGCGGACAAACTCGCCCGAATGGACCGTCGCTAAAAAGTGAAGAGCGAATAAAAGACTATACGCCCCTAGGTATACATCTGATCGATCAATGGCCGGAACC
>CAZAKW010000394.1:0-2575 GCA_964485835.1 uncultured Bacteriovoracaceae bacterium | reverse complement strand
CGAAGGTGGGTACTGCGCTTTCACGTGAAACCTTGCGCACGGATATCCAGGCCCTCTTTAATATGGGATTCTTCGACGACATCGAGATCCAGGCGGACAAAATCGCTACCGGAGCGAATCTCGTTCTGGTGGTTCGTGAGCGTCCGGTGATTTCTTCGATCGAGTTCGACGGGAATGAGCGAGTTACGACGAGCGATCTCGAAGGCGTTGTGAAGGTGAAGATCTGGTCGATCCTCGATATTAATAAAGTCAAAGAAGACGTCGCCCTCATCACGAAGCATTACGAAGATAAAGGTTTCTACCTGGCTAAGGTCACATTCGAAGTGGCCGCAGTGAAAGGAAAGACGGACGAAGTCACCTTAAAATACAAGGTGAACGACTACGATAAGGTTCAGATTAAAAAGATCACCTTCCTGAATAACAAGGCTTTCAAAGACGAAGAGCTGAAATCCACGCTGATGGAAACAAAAGAAGGCGGCTTCTTTTCCGGGATGAGCGGATCGGGCAACTTCAAGGAATCTTCTTTTAAAGTCGATCTTCAGCGCCTCACCTACTGGTACCTCGATCACGGTTACGTGAAGTTCAAATACGAAAACCCGATCGTCACCGTCAGCGACGACAAGAAGTGGCTCTACGTCACGATCTACGTCGACGAGGGCGAACAGTATAAAATCGGGAAGATCGATTTTTCCGGCGATCTTCTTTTCTCACGCAGTGAGCTCGCCGAAGATACGACCCTGGTCGGCGAAGAAACCTTCTCGATCACGAAGCGGAACGCAGATATTCAGAAACTCTCGGAGCGGTACCAGGATCTGGGTTATGCATTCGTGAACGTCATTCCGCGCATGAATATCGTCGACGAAACGAAGCTCGTCGATATCGATTACAATTTTGAAAAAGGAAATCTCGCTTACTTCGGTGAGATCAACATGGCCGGCAACTCGAAGACGCACGATAAAGTGATTCGTCGCGAACTAAAAATCAAAGAAGGCGAGCTCTACAATGGAACGCGCCTTCGCCAGTCGAAAGAAAACGTCGAGCGCTTAGGCTATTTCGCGCCGGGAGAAGTGGTCTTTAATTCCACGACTCCGAAGGGCCGCAACGACCGCGTCGATATCGAAATCCAGGTGAAAGAACGCCCTACGGGCACCATCACCCTCGGTGCGGGTTACGGGAGCGCTAAAGGTTTATTCTTCACCACTCAAGTCTCGGAGTCGAACTTCCTGGGACGAGGACAGAACTTAAGCCTCTCAACGAACATCACTCGCGACCGTCGCGACAAGTCGATCAACTTAGGTTTCACCGATCCGTATGCTTTCGATACGAACTGGTCGGCTGGATTCGATATCTATTACGTGACGTTTTACATTCCTGACAAATACACGACCCGTAAATTCGGGGGGGATGTACGCCTCGGTCGGCCCATCGCCGAGTTCACGAACGCATACATCACGTACAAACGTGAGCGGATGAAGATCGAAGACGTCGATATCGAAAATCCTGACGTGTTCGACCAAAAAGAAATTGCCGATGACGAAGGTGAACTTTCCAGCGTGGTCTGGAGTGTGGTTCGCGACAAACGAAATAACCGCTTCGAAACTTCGGGGGGAAGTTACCAGTCCGTCTCGCTCGAAACCGCAGGTCTGGGCGGGGATAAAAAGTTCTTGAAATGGTCCATGAATAACCGTTTCTACACGCGTCTCATAGGTGATCTGGTGTTCCGAAATAGCGTGGAATATGGACAGGCGACTGGCTTCGGAGGCGAGGTCGTACCGCCGTCCGAAAGATTCTACCTCGGGGGCCCGAACAACCTGAAGGGGTACCAGTTCTACGCGGTAGGTCCCCAGCGCTCGAAGGTCTCTGCCGGCGGCACGGCCTACAACATTCCTCTCGGCGGAACCCATCAACTGTACGGGCTTTTCGAGCTCGAGCACCCGCTCATTCGAGATGCCGGTCTGAAGGTGGTGACCTTCTACGATATCGGAAACGTCTTCGCGAGCTCGTCTGAGTTTAAGAAGCTGACCCTGCGCCAAGACTTCGGTTTCGGTTTCCGCTGGTTCTCCCCGATCGGACCCCTTCGCTTCGAATGGGGCTTCCCGCTCCGCAAAAAGCCGGGCGATGATAATTATGTGTTTCAGTTCTTCATTGGGCCGCCGTTTTAAGTCGGCTTTCGTAACTAGTGCGCCTTGTCAAAAATTGTATTTCCAACCGTTTTGTGACTGTATCAATAGAAAGAAAGAGAAGGAGACTTCAAATGAACGCACTTTTGAAAATGACGCTATCCCTGACCGCACTCGCTCTCGTAGCTGCGCCAGTATCGCGCGCGAATGACGCTGTGACGACGAAGATCGCGACCGTCGATCTACAAAAGGCGCTTCAGACCGTAGATGCCGGCAAGAAGGCCCGCGGCTCGCTCGAAAAAGAAGTAAAGTCGAAGCAGAAGATGATCCAGGACGAAGAAACTGCCATCAAGAAGCTCGATGAAGAGTTTAAGAAGCAGAGTCTCGTTCTGAACGACGAAGCGAAGGCGAAGAAAGTTCAAGAGATCCAAGAGCGCGCGATGAAGTATCAGAAG
>CAZAKW010000393.1:0-2579 GCA_964485835.1 uncultured Bacteriovoracaceae bacterium | reverse complement strand
CCTGAAAGATCCGTTGTCGCACCTGGGCCTTTAAGTCAGGATGGCCTTCGGCTCCCAATCCTCGAACCAGCTCAAGCTGATTGACGGTCTGGGTCCAGGCCCGCTGATGATTCCCACGGATATGGCTAAGATCCCGAAGGTCGCTCAGTACGCCTAAAAGCGCGCCAATTTGATCGGGCTGCCAAAGATTGCGATCGATTTTGATATTATGGAAAGGAGGTGTATCCATCGTGATGCCGAGGTCGAGCGAAACTTCATAAAGTTGGCTGGCCTGCCGATCGCTGAGCTTCAATTCGCGGAGCATATCGACATCAAACCCCATCGCCAGACCCAGTAAATCAAGCGAGGTCCTTGGCGTCGAAATGCCCTGTCGCGAGATTTTAACCCAGCTTTGGAAGAGTCTGAACCCTACCTCGAGATTCTTCACCCGGTCCCAAAGAAGACTCGCTTCGGCTGGATGAATGACGTCGGGATATTTCTGCGCGATCTGTTCGACGATGGATCGAACGCTCATCATCCCGTTCTTCGCTTCCAACGGGGTATCCGCGGCAATGGGAGAAATTTCTGCAAATGCTCCCATTTGCAGGCTGCGTAATGGATCCTGAGCAAAAGCATTGCGTACGATTTCTATTTCTTCAGATTCGGGAAGTTCCAGGAAATGGGGATAGCGGCTGCGAAGTCCGGATTCATTCTTATTTCTTCCGAAGCGGGAATACTCGACCAGGTTGGCTCCTGCCCATCCAGCGTTCCGTCTGAAAATATCTACTTTCTCGGCGTCTGAAAACCGAAACAGCTCGCCGTAGAACCGAAGCGTCACTGGATGCTTATCGAAAAAGATCCGCTTTGCTTCTTCGAGTTGCTTGCGGCTTAAAACGGGAAAAAATCTGGAATGCTTCTCTAAAAATTTATACGAAGCCTCCGAATCCAGTTTTGGAACAAGAGAGAGGATCTGATCGCTCGTTAATCCGTGGAGTGGGTCTTCCACTCGAGTTTTGAGAAGGTGGTCGAAGACGAACATGACGACCCAATGCCTTCGGTTAACCTCCGGATTCGCCCAGCTTTGACTCGCGAACGCGATTCGTTCCTCGGCGGTAAAGTCCTTTGATATGGGTATCGCAAGGTCGAGCAAACCTCGATACCCCTGCTTTCCGTCGTACCCCCGTAGCGCCGCTCGCAAGAGGTCCACTCCGCTCGCCGAGGGGGGAGCGACCTTCGCCAGATTGGCCCTGCACAGTTTTTGCGACTCGGTCGCCAGATGAGTACGCGCGTACGCGAATCCGGAGGGGCATAAGTTCGTTAGGGTCAGGAGGCTGAGCAAGAGCTTCGATTTCGTCACGTCATTCTTCTTTCGCCGCGTTCGATAGAGTGCGGAAGCCAAGAAGCCCGTAACAAAGCGATGCATTCCACGGTGGCCATCGCCGTTCGGCTCTCGTGAGCGGGGACGGCCGGCACGGAACTGAAGAGAGCGAGCCAGATCACTGAGTGCGTGAAGTAATTTCGATGAAGCCCCACGGTTAAAAATAACAAATCGGAGTTTCGACTTCAAGCAGGTCGTTTCCCGATGCAGGCCGCGTTCAAGCAAGGCACTATGATTTGGCGGAAGATGGATTTTTGACGCTGGATTCTGAGCAGTGTCTGAGCAGTGATTGATCACTAGTCCAAACGATAGACGAGAGGGCGTCCCAATTCGCGGCGTATTTGGCGGTGACGGCTCTACGTTGGCATCTTTGTTTTTGGCTGCGCCTTCGTATTCCACCGCTAGCGGTGGAATACTTTCAGCGGCAAATACGATCTATTCCGTGCGTTGACACCTATTTTTCCGTCTTTCATACCGCATCAACGATGCCCCCTTCCTTTCTGGAAAAGCTCGCGGAAAAGGTCTTATCGCAGGCGATGAAGGAGACATTACGCCGAATTTTTCGGAATCCGCCCTCTTCTTCTCCCGGCCCGACGCCTGTTCCTTCCGCTACCCCGGGCGACCGTAGCCATCCATGGCGGGTTTGTCCCCGCGGCAAAGCGTGGCGCCGGACCCATCCCCGCGCGGTCGGGATCAGTGCGAAAAACCCGGATGGTAGAACCCAGGTCGGCGCCCACTGCATGAAGATCCATGGCGGAAAAGAGGTTCTCTATCCCGAGGAGTTTTTGGAAATCGCTGCCCGGAATTTTGGCGTGCTTCGCGCAGACTCGAAAACGATGCCGAGCCTACGGTTTGCGCAGCCGAAGCCGCTGAGTACAATCAAATGATTCGACGCGCTTCCACGATTCGTATCGTAGGCGTTGAACCCAATGAAACCAAAACTTCGGAAAGACCGGACCTTCCAAAGTCCGTCCCTCCGAAGTTTAAGCGTAAAATGAGCGAAATTTTCTGGTTCTTCGCGCGCCTACAGACTCCGAAAAACTGTAAATCCTACTTCTCGCAAGACTGCGATCTTCCGAAACACTACTGGGGTGGAATTACACCGCATATTCCGGCTCAAGACTGACGCAGCAAATTTCAGCCGCGACACACTGATGAGAAGGCCAAACGAACGCGCCAATCGACGGCGTCGTTGGGCCGCAGGTGATGCGCGCTAATCCCG
>CAZAKW010000392.1:0-2582 GCA_964485835.1 uncultured Bacteriovoracaceae bacterium | reverse complement strand
AAGCCGCGCATCGCCGAAAAAGTCAAAGCGCCGGTCGCCCGTCCTACTTCGGGGATCGCAAGAGCCGCGCTGCCGATGCCGACGAACGCGGCATCCAGCGTATTCCAGTCGTAAATCGATTTTCGCTTCTTGGCGTAATAGTCAAAAAACGCCATCGGTATTCCGGAAAGGCCGAATACGGCCGCGAAAAGGAGGGGGTTTTCCGTCGGGCGAATCGGATTCTGGCGGAAAAGGAGAAAGATCGCGACCGGTACGACAAGCGCGACGAGTACGAAAAAAGGAATGCGTTCGTCCATGGCGCGCGGGCGCTTTCGAAAGATGATCACTTGGAGAAAGGAGCTGATATGGGCCAAGAAGTCGTGGCGCAGGGTAAAGAGCAGGCTGATGAAAATTCCCAGCTCGATCGTCCCTTGAAGTTGGGGCGTGGAGACGTTCCAACCGAGGAAATATTCCAGAAGACTTTGGTGTGCGCCGGGAGCAAGCGGGAAAATTTCCGCAAAAACGCCGACAAACGCAGCCACGATCGCTTGATAGAGGGTCATTCGTTTAGCTTAGGCGAAGCAATAAGTCCTCGCAAGTCACCGCCGTCGACGTTAGCCTAAATTCTATGCTCGCCTTCACGAATCCCGCAGGAGGAATCGGGTACCACCTCGCCGCGGCGATCTATACTGCCGGGGCCTGGCGAACCTTTCGCGACGCCCTTTCCGAAGAACTTGCGCGGCGAATCGCCGATCCCTCATCAGCTACTTTAGTGGTCGTCGGTTCCAGCGGTGGGTATTGCTTGGACCCGGAGTTTTTGAAGCGATTCGTCCGCGTCGTAGCGATCGACATCGATCCGATCGCATTGGCTCTCTTTCGATGGCGCTTTCGCAAACTCCAGACGCGTCTTGAGACGGTACGGGAAGACTTTTTCTCGAATCCGAACCGAAACCATGCCGGAGGAAGGGTCGTGTACTTATTTTCGAATCTTCTGGGGCAACTTGAATTTCTCTACCATGCGGACGTGCGGGTAGAGGTCGAAGCTCGCCTTGGCCGGTTTTTGAAGGGCACGCCGGAATGGATTAGTTTTCACGATCGGTTGACCTCAAAAGATGCGGTCTTTCGGCGGCCGAGCCGCCAGGGGCCCGTCGGAACTTATCCCGAGAAGGTTCCTTCAGCGAGGTTGGCAAGTGTTTGGTGGAGAGGTCGAGCGCCCGACGATCTGCCGGGGGACGCCGCACGGGCGCCGGAAGTCGACGAACACGAACTCGGGGAGTGGACCGCACTGGCGGCCCCGGGATTTACTTACCTTCCTTGGCGGCTGGACGGCAAAAGAACTCAACTCATCGAGATTTGCGGCAATATCCACTCGTCTTAAGAAAGCGTCGCGAGCCGGTAGGGAGTCTCCAATTTTAATGAAGCGAGTCTTGTGCGCGCGGCGCCGGTTTGGACTTTCCAGGCTGGGAAGACGACTTCGCGACGAGAAGGGCACCGATTCCGATTCCAATCCCCGCTGCGGCGATTCCCGCGAGCGGCGATTGCGAGAGGTGGGTAAAGAGACTCGTTTTACGAACCCGACCCGGCGAAGTTCCCCGCGTTCGTCCCTCGCGGACGGGAGCGTGATGAAGGCCTTCGAAAACCTCGTGGTGGGCTTCGAGGTGCCCCTTCGTTTGGTCTTCAAAGAGCGATTTTTCCATAAAAGCATCACACCACTGAGGAAAGAGGGTGGAAAAGAGTTCGATGAACTTAGAAGACGCCCCCACGAAAACATCGCGTTGGGGTTTCTCTAAACAGCGGAGAATTGCTTCGGCGACGACATCGGGATCGTACATCGGCGAAGGAAGGCTAGGGGCACCTTCCGCTAGACGGTTGACCGCATGTTCGGGAAAAGGGGTGTCGATCGCCGTCGGTCGGATCAAGGATACGGCGATGGGGATTTCGTCTTTTGCCAGTTCCATGCGAAGCGCGTCGGTATAGGCCTTCACGGCGTGCTTAGATGCCGCATAAATTCCCTGGAGCGGGATCGAAGCGGCGGAAACCTCACTGCCAAGGTTGATCAAAACCCCGCCTTGATCGCGCATCGCTTGGATGGCGATCCGGCTCCCGTTTCGCACGCCCCAGAAATTCACGTCGAAAAGTTTTTTTTCTTCCGGAAGGGGGACATCCATCAATTTTCCATAGATCGACGTTCCGGCATTATTGATCCATCCGTCGATCGCTCCGAATTCGCGATTGACCGCTTCGACGATTTGTTCGACCTCCGCGAAATCCGAAACGTCGGCCGCTACGGCTATGGCCTTACCGCCTTTTTCTCGAATCCCCCGAACAATGTCCTCCAGATCTTCCGTATTTCGCGACGAGAGAACGACCTGTGCCCCTCGCTTGGCCGCCATCTTCGCAGTCGCAAGGCCGATGCCGCTTGAAGCGCCGGTGATCACAATCGTTTGTTCCTCTAGTTTTTTGGGGTGAAAGCTCATCGGGTCTCCTTCGTTTTATTTCGGGCGCGGACTTGCGCTGAGGGCGGGGCGGGCACCGCCGACCGGGTAAACATCCGTACCGCTGTTTACGCCGGCGGGATGTTTCCCGGGGGAGCTACTGGTCCC
>CAZAKW010000391.1:0-2586 GCA_964485835.1 uncultured Bacteriovoracaceae bacterium | reverse complement strand
TAAGAATAATCGAGCGATGAACATGGCGATCCTGATCGCCCTCCTCTCCGTGTTTCTCGTCTCAAGCTGGGTCAGCGACGTCGAAGAACGCGCGCAAAAACGCTATGGCGCCAAAGTCTTGGTCGTGAAAGCCAAGGTCGACATCAAAGAGACGCAGACCATCACCGAAGACATGCTCGTACTCGACGAACTTCCCAAGACCTTCCGCGAACCGGCGGCGATCTTCTTTGAAAAAACGGAGCAAGACGACGAAACTCAAAAGAGCATGCGCTCGATCGTCGGCTCCGTCGCGATCGTTCCGATTCGTAAGGGCGAGCAAATTGCCTATAACAAGATTACCGAGCCAGGAATTCGCACGGGACTTTCGCCGCAAGTCGCTCCGGGCCGCCGCGCGATCGCGGTGAATGTGACGAACCAGTCGAGCGTTTCGAAGCTGATCAAACCGGGCGACCGGGTCGATATGATTGCCGTGCTCGACATGGGCGGGGGTAAGGACTCCAAGATCGCGAAAACGATCCTTCAAGACGTCGTCGTCCTCTCCGTCGGTCAGAACGTGACGAATAACATCCCCCGGAAGATGGAGATGGAAGGGAGCAAAGTCGTTTACCGATCGTTGACGGAGGATTCGACCTACGACACGGTCACGGTCGAGGTCGAACCTGAGCAAGCGCAGATTGTCGCGTTGGTCACCGGCAATGGTGAAAACGCGATTACGCTGGTTCTTCGTAATAACGACGATTCAGAGCGACGAAACTTCGGCTCGACGATGATGGGCGATATTCTGGGCGGCGACGCGGGTCGGATCCAGCGTAGTACGGCCGGGCAACAAAGGACGAGATGAAACGCACGGGGCTGAGCAAACGACTGATTCGGATTTTGATCCCAAGCCTGCTTGGGATCGTTTCCGCGTTTGCGGCGGACGAACTCGTTGAAGAAAATCCGACTTCGGGCGACGTGCCGTCGGTCGGTGGCGACCCGATTCCCGTTGAGACGGGATCGCCCGTCTCGAAGACTCAAAAGGCCCGCGAGCCTTATCGCCGCTCGCGTTTGACGAAAGACATCTCGGAAGCCAAGGCGGACCGCCGGCGGGTCCTACTTTCAACGGGCGAGGATAAAGTCGTCGACTTGGATTTCGACGTCGATGCGAGCCCCCAGGCGATCCAGGTCGGGAATACCCAAATCACCGCGGTGACAACGGTGCGAATCGGCGACCAGCGTCGCCAGCTGATTTTCAAGCCTTTGAAGGGTGGCGAGACGACCGTGACCGTTCGTGACTCCGAAGGAACGATCAAGCTGATTTTCGACGTCGTGGTGACCCAGACGAATCTTTTGCGCCGGGCCGCGGAGATTCGTGAACTTCTTCGCGATATCGAGGGCCTTGAGATTCGCGTGGTCGGCGCGAACATCGTGATCGACGGAGAAGTTTTCGTACCCGATGACTACGCCCGCACGCTCGCGGTCACCGGACAAAAGCCCTATTCGGACAGCGTGCTTATGCTCGCGCGGCTCGCACCCCTCGCATTGACGGCGATGGCGCGGAAAATCCAGGAAGACGTACTCGCCTTCGCCCCGAACGTAAAAGTCCGGGTCGTGAACGGGCTTCTCTTTTTGGAAGGCACCGTCGATCAAGCCGATCAAGCCCTCCGGGCGGAACGTGTAGCCCGCGTCTATTTCCCCGAGGTCCGTCCCGGCAACCAGCTCGCCGCCGTCGATCCCACGTCGCGGGTCGATTCGCGCCGAGACTACGTCTATAATTTTATCGTCGTAAATCCCCAGCCGCCGAAGAAGAACGAACGGCTCGTGCGGATCACCGTCCACTTCGTGGAACTCGCCAAGGATTATTCGCGTCGCTTTGGGTTTTCCTGGAATCCCGGTTTCACCGCCGATCCCTCGATCAGCGTTGGCCAGCAACCGGGCGGGCAAACCGGCGCAAGCTCCACTTCTTTCACCGCGACCTTGTCTTCGTTGATCCCAAAACTCCAAAGCGCCCAAGATGCGGGCTTCGCGCGGGTGCTTAAGCAAGGAACGATCATCGTGAAAAACGGAGTCGAGGGAAGTTTCCAAGACCAAACGAACATCATCATCAGCCAAGTTGGAACCAACGGACAGGTCTCACCCGTGAGCAATCCCGTGGGCCTGAGCGCGCGCTTTACCCCCCGAGTCTTGGGCCAGGGCGAAGAAGTCGAACTCCAGATCACCCTCAATAACTCCAATCTTTTGGGCTATAACGGAACCAATCCGATTATCGGCACGAAGAATATGACCACGAACCTCTATATCAAATCGGGCCAATCGGCCGCGATCGGAGGAATCGAGGGCAACGCCGTGAATACCGGTTTCAATAAAGATCGTTTCGGAGAAGGCGCGTTTGAAGCCGGTGACGGCGCGCAAACGGAACCGCTATTCAATCTTCGTCGAACGAAGAACTTTACTAAATCCAAGGGCCAGTTCGTCGTTTTCGTGACTCCGCAGTTGATCGAAGATGCCTCCCAGGGGTCGGAAGACCTCAAACGGAATTTCCGCGTGAAGGTGAAATAACGATGGCCGGCCATATTATCGCAGTCGTGGGCGGAAAAGGTGGAGTCG
>CAZAKW010000390.1:0-2589 GCA_964485835.1 uncultured Bacteriovoracaceae bacterium | reverse complement strand
ATCCAATCGTCGAGTGACTTAGCAGCTTGTTTGGTATCGACGGCGAAATTATTGACGTCAAGGGGTTGCCCCTTAGAATGCTCTCCGAAAAGGCGTTGCGTGCGGGTTTGAAAACGCAGAAGTTCCGCTTCTGTCTCAAGGATCTTTTCGCCGTAATCGAGTGTGATTAACTCGAATGCGTGCAAGCTTACGCGTTGCTCGGGGGCCAACTGTCCACGCGACCGAAAGAGCTGGATGATCCGCCGAAAGTTCTGGGCCGCTTCTTCGAGGACTGATTTTTCGCGCTGAAGCTGGTTAAGCCGGAGCACCGCTCCGCCAAGTTCGGTGAGGGCAGTAATGCGCTGTTCGAACGCGTCCGCCCTCAAGGTAAGTCCCTCGGAGTTGAACACCGTCGCCCGCGCGGACCGTTTCCCACCGAGTTCCAGGGTGAACATGAGCGACGCGCTTGCTTCGCGTTGGACGTCACCCAGACTATTCCCATTCAGATACTCAAGACTTAGGTCGGGATTAATAAGCCGATAGGCCGAATTCTCAAGCTCGGCCGCCTCCTTCGCGCCTTCCATGGCATTTCGGAAGGAGGGTTCATTTGCCCGTACGCAGGCGAGCGCATCGACCAGATTTTCGACACTCCCGCACGGAGCGCCTTCCTGCGCTTGCGCCAGAGTATAAGGAAGAATCGAAAACAATAGCGAGAGGATGAGTTTCATAAGCGGGGGGTCCTGTTTTTATTCCTTTGGAAGCGGGCCTTCTGCGATACGGTACGCGTCCCAATACATCAGACGATTCAGGCGATCGAATCCTAGAAGGAGGCGAGTTTCGATCGAGTGATAGGTGGAGATGGCTTCGACTCGCGTACGCGACGCTTCGACGAGTTCGAATACGCCGACATTCGCGCCGAGCCGAGCTCGGTCAGAAAGCAGCTGCCAAATTGCGTTCGTTTTTTCGACGCGTTTGATAGCGTCTTCGCGGGATAGAAGATCGAGATTGAAGGATTCAACGAGAACTTTGAGGTTCTTTCGAAGAGTCTCCTGGATCGCTTCACGCTGGATCTCCAAGATCTTCTTCTCCGACTTAACGATACGAACACTAGGTCCGAGTCCAAATCCCAGTCCATCTTGCTGCGGTAAATTGTCGAAAACAGTTCCGGCAGAACCTCGGCTGATCGAAGAGGTTCCGAGGAAATTAAAGTAACGTCCCTTCTTAACCTTATCGGCAGCTTTAATAAGGGCATCGTACTGTTTCAACTCAAACGCGGAACCGATTAGACGCTCTTCGTAAGTTGAATACGAAATGGGTTTCGCATCGCGAGGATCAAGATATCGAATGTCGGTCGGAACGGCTTCGTCGTTTCCAGCGAATCCGAGAAGATACGCAAGTTGCGATCGATTTCCTTGAATGACCTTTTCGAGTCCGCGGACTTCCTCGTCTACCGACAGTTGGCGAACCTCGAACTGTTTCGTGCTACCGGCGGGGATTGAGCCCATGGCCTCACGATTTCGTACGAGCGAGTAGAGGACTTGGAGGTCCTTCGAGTTTGCGCGAACTTGTTCAAGAAGTCGCTCGTCGAGTCCGGCTTGTAAGAGGAGACCCCGAGCCGTGAGGAGTTCGTTTGCCCAAAGGGCCCGGTATCCGTTCGAAGTCGCTTCGGCGAAGAGTTTCTCTTCGCCGACTCGGAACCAGTTATTTGGGACGAGAAAAGGAACAATATCCGCGACGATGCCGAGGAGGCCAATCGGGCCATTTCCGGCCGATTCGACGATGTTCCAGATGTTCAGTTTTGGAAGGAGATTTCTCCGCGCTAGCTGAACGGTGGTTTTCGCCTGGTAAACCTTTTGGGCATTTTCGAGGACGAAGTAATTCTCATTCGTCACCTTAGTGGTCACGTCTTCCAGCGTAACTGGATAAACGGCCGCCTGGGCGCCGAAAGAGGATAGAAGAACCAAAGCAGTAATGAAGCGGTACATCTTAAGTACCCGCCTTCTTTGGAGTCGTTTTCTTGGCCGGGGCCTTGGTCGGTACTGGGACTGCTTTCGTCGTCTTCGCCGCGAGAATGTCGAAAGTATCCGGATTGTTCTCCGATTGCGCCGTACCCGTGATGTTCACACGGTTAAGAACGAGCGAGTAGCTGCTCGGACAGTCCGGTGAGATAATATTCAGTGTGCCTTTCTTCGTATTCGGTTTGAGACCGTTGATCCGGCAACCGACGGAGTCTTTGCTCGGCGGAATCCATTGAAGGATCTGGGCGTTGAAGGCCAGGGCCGTCAGATCGGTCTCAACTTCAGCCGGGGTCCGAACACGGGAATCGCTGTAGCGCGGAATGTTCGGATATAGGGTGATCCGAATTGTGAACACGTCGGAGCCACGGGTCATCGTGCCTTCGTAGACGCCCGAGTTATCTTCGTAGAAATCTTGGAGTTTCGTCAGCGATTTTTCCATCGCCTTTGCACGCGTATCTACCGCGCCTTGTTCCTTCTTGATCTGCTCAGTCTGGAGCTTACGTTCATTATCGACCTGCTGGTCTTGAAGTTCATGTTGCTTCTACGTTTGCTCTTCCAGAAGTTCGCGGTCTTTCTTCAGTGGTTCTTCAGC
>CAZAKW010000389.1:0-2595 GCA_964485835.1 uncultured Bacteriovoracaceae bacterium | reverse complement strand
GTCGTGGGACAAGACGGCGATTGTTTGGGATGCGGTAAGCGGACAGCAGTTGGCCGTTTTTAAAGGGGAAACGGGTTGGATCGTGTCCGCGCAATTCAGCCCGGACGGAGAGAGAGTTGTCACCGCGTCGGACAAGGGAAATGTAGCCGTTTGGAACGTGGAAAGCAGGAAACAGATTGCCTTTTTCAAGGGGCGCGCGACTTTGCGCCAGTCTCCGCGGTTTAGTCCGGATGGGAAGCAGATCGTGGTGACCTCAGGAAAGGGCAGCGCGATTCTGAAAATTCCGGAAACCCAGTTTTGGTTCTCGCGGGCAGTGAACTTAGCATTCTCGCGGGTCGTAGATTTGGCGAACGAAAAGTACAGGATCGATTTAGAGGGGCATACGGATAATGTCAATTCTACGCGGTTTAGCCCGGACGGAAAGACGGTCGTGACGGCGTCAGCTGATGGTATAGCGATGGTCTGGGATGCGGCGAGCGGACAGGGGAGGGTCGTCCTTAACGGGCACACCGAGGACGTCATGCTCGCGGAATTTAGTCCGGATGGGAAGTGGATCTTGACGGCGTCTGAAGACAAGACGGCGATTGTTTGGGACGTAGCAAGTGGGGAGCAAAAAGCCGTCCTCCAGGGGCATACGCACGGAGTGTGGGTCGCGCGGTTTAGCCCGGACGGAAAGACGGTCGTGACGGCATCGGAGAAAGATCCCCCGATCGTTTGGGACCTGGATATGATTCTGGGGTGGGAATAGAAAATGACCGACTATCGGCCTGGAACTGAATCGAACGCGATCAATCCCGCTCTTCCGGCGCCCAGCGCCGCGGATCGATCTGGTAATAGTCGTAAAGCAAGTCGAACAGATCTGGATGGTGGTCCTCGAGAAAGATTGCGTCGGTAAAAAACGCTTCGGTCACCACCGCGAAAAACTCCGCTTCGTTTTCGGCGGCATAGGGGTCGATCGCGCTTTCCGCCAAACCCTCCTCGGTGCGAATCCGCTCACGAAGCTCAAGGAACTCTTCCTCCATGATTGCTTTCCATTCGGCGTAATCGCCGTCGATGCCGAGATTCGGCGTTCCGTCGAACCGTCCGTCGGTCTGGTCGAGCACGTGCGCGAACTCGTGGTAAACGACGTTCTCCGCAAGCCAGGTCCCGTCGTCGGGCTCCGTGATCGCCTCCAAAATCGCAGCCCATGAAAAGGCCATCGGCCCGCCCATCCAAGCTTCTCCGTTTCGAACTTCGACGCCCGGCAAGCCGGTGGCGGGATTCACCGGATTTTCTTTGGGCGCGAACGCGTTTTCGCAAACATAGAGATTCGTCACGGAGGGATAGGGGTCCTTCACGCCAAGACCGATCACGAGCAGACACGCACAAGCCGCGATCACGAGTCGCATCTCTTCGGTCACGTCGAATGGGATTTCAGTTCCCGCTTCGTCCCGGCTCGCGATCGAATGGAAAACCTTTCTCTCGAGAAACCGGAGGATTAATTTTTCGAGCCGGGCTCGTTCCTCCGCGTCCAAAAACCGGTACGGGCGGAAATGGTCCACGAGAAGTTCGCGGTAGTGGTCGGGAAATCGCGCGGCGATCTCCATCACCGATTCTCCGGGGAAGGACTCGGAGCCGTGCCGTTTCCGTCGCCAAAACGAAGCGGAAAACCCCGCTCGATTACGCGAGGAAGGGAAACTTCTCCGTTTTCCTCGGCTTCTCGCACGACGGCGACGAGCCGCCGTTCGGCGTAAAGCGCGATTGAACCGGGCGAATCGGCGGACGGGAGCGGAAGATCACGGAGAGTGCGGGTTTCGCCCGCGAAAATTCGGCGGGCGACGTCGGAGGAAATTTCAAGCGAAGGAAGGAGGCCCTCGAGTGCGGAATGGAACGGAACGAAGTTTGGCGAGTCCGACCGAAATTCGCCTCGGCTAAACGTGGAAACCAGATCGGCGAGGGGAGTCGCGTTTTCGACGTGATGGGGGCCGGACTCCGTCCGTCGCAAAGCGGTCAAATACGCGAGGCTTCCCGAACGGATCGCCCAATCCTCGGCGAGCGTTCGGATAAACGTCCCGGAGGAGACCCGAGCGAGAAAACGAGCGGTGCCGATGCCATGGCGCGGATCCGAACCGGGATCCGATCCGCGCGTTTCGAGGATTTCGAATTTTTTCACCTGGCACTCGATCGGGGCGCGTTCGATCTCCAGCCCTTGACGGGCGAGTTCGTAGAGGCGGGTGCCTTCGACTTTTTTCGCTGAGTACATCGGGGGCGTCTGGAGGTACGGGATATCCAGAAATGTTTGGGCGAACGTCTCTAACTTTTCCCTATTCTCGGGAAGTTTCTCCGCCCGTTCAACGACTTCGTTCGTGCGGTCTCCCGAAGCCGTGCGTTCGCCGAACTTCGCGCTCGCCTCGTATTCCTTTTCCGAGCCCAGGAGGTAACGAGTCAGCTTGACGCCGTCGCCGACCGCAACGATCAAAAGCCCCGTCGCGAAAGGATCGAGCGTTCCGCCGTGCCCCATCTTCGGAAGCTCCCGCTTCCGAATGCCGGTCGCGTGGCGAAGGGCGTGCTGGAGCTGGGTGAGCCAGCCGATCATTTCACGCCCGTGGAGGCCGT
>CAZAKW010000388.1:0-2599 GCA_964485835.1 uncultured Bacteriovoracaceae bacterium | reverse complement strand
CGATATCCTCATTCGCCGAAACCTGATCATGCCCCACGAGATCATGCGGGCGCTCTGCATCCAGCTCGGGAGTCCGTTCGTTGAGGACCTGAAAGCGACCGACATCGACCCGAAGCTCGTCTCCGGAATTCCGATCAACTACGCCAAAGTCAAAGAAGTGATCCCTCTTTCCAAGGAGATGACGCCCTCCGGAGAGCGCTTGGTCGTTTGCGTCGCCGATCCGTTCAACGAAACGGTTACCGACGACTTGCAGGTGTTGACCGGAATGCCGATCCGGATCTGCGTATCCACGTCGATGCGAGTTCAAGACGCGATCAACCGCGTTTACGAGCGCAACACCGATAATATGGTGGGCGAGATCGAAGGCGAATTCGAAGACGCGATGGACCTGGAAGGCCCGATCGACATTCTGGAAGCGACCGAGGACGACGCTCCGGTGATTAAATTCGTGAACTCCCTTCTTTTCCGCGCGGTGAAGGAAAATGCTTCGGATATCCATATCGAGCCTTTTGAAAAGGAGTTCGTCACCCGCTTCCGTGTCGACGGTGTTCTTTACGACGTGATTCGCCAGCCGAAGCGCGCCCATGCCGCAATCAGCTCCCGGATCAAAGTGATGGGGCAGGTCGACATCGCCGAAAAACGCCTTCCGCAGGATGGTCGGATTAAAATTAAAATCGCCGGTAAGGACATCGATATCCGTCTTTCGACGGTGCCCGCTACCCATGGCGAGCGGATCGTCATGCGGATCCTGCAGCAAACTGGGACGATCATGACGCTTGAGCAACTCGGTTTTCCGATTCGCTCGACGGAGATGATCGATACCCTGATCTCCAAGAAATACGGGATGGTCCTCGTCACGGGCCCCACGGGTTCCGGTAAGTCGTCGACCCTGGCAGCTTGCCTTTCCAAGCTGAACGCCCCGGAGCGGAATATCATGACCGTCGAAGACCCGGTCGAGTACCAGATCCACGGGATCAACCAGGTCCAGGTCAATACCAAGATCGAGCTGAACTTCGCACGCGTGCTACGCGCCTTTCTCCGACAAAACCCCGATATCATCATGGTCGGGGAGATCCGGGATAAAGAAACCGCCGAGATCGCGATCAACGCTTCCCTCACCGGTCACTTGGTGCTTTCCACCCTCCACACGAACGACGCTCCCGGCGTTTCGACTCGTCTCACCGATATGGGCGTCGAACCGTTCCTCGTTGCGTCTTCACTCTTAGGAGTGATCGCGCAAAGACTGATTCGAAAAGTTTGCCCGAAATGCCGAGTACCACACACGCCGACGGAATTTGAGATGCTCGAGCTTGCGCTCAAGAAGATTCCCGAAGGCGCGACGATCTACAAGGCCGTGGGATGCGCGAGCTGTTCCCAATCGGGATATGCGGGCCGAACGGTTTCGCACGAATTGATGATCGTGGACGACAATCTGCGCGCATTGATCGTGAAGCACGCCGACGGCGGACAGATTAAAAAAGCCGCGATCGCGGCGGGGATGCGGACTCTGCGCGAAGACGCCGTTTCAAAAGTGCTCACGGGCGTGACGACGATCGACGAGCTGCTGCGCGCGACGCACGCCGAAGACTAATTAGATCCAGGGGTACGAGGAGCAAGGGATGCCGGTCTACGATTACAAAGCATACGGTCCTGGCGGTAAATCCGTCCGCGGCGTCGTGGATTCGGATACGGTTAAGAACGCACGTATTAAGCTTAAGCGCCAAGGGTTCGTCGTTTACGAAATCTCGGAAAAAAACGCGGTATCGCGCGCGCCCGCGCACGGATCGGCCGCGGCGAGTCCCGGCTTTTTTTCCGGAAAAGTCGGCATCAAAGATGTTTCGATGATGACTCGCCAGCTTGCCTCGCTGATCAAGGCGAATATCCAGCTCGTCGAAGCCTTAAACGCCATGGTCGAGCAATCCGAACATCCGGTCGTTAAAGTCGTGCTCTCCCAGGTGCGCCAGGACGTGAACGAAGGGGTCTCCCTCTCCAAGGCGATGTCCAAACACCCACGGGTCTTCGATAATATCTTCGTGAACATGGTCGAGGCCGGCGAGGCGTCCGGCACGCTCGCCTTGATCTTATTGAGACTCGCCGACCTCAAGGAAGCCCAGATGCGGCTACGAACGAAAATTGTCAGCGGGATGACCTACCCGGCATTGATGCTTTTCGTGGCGCTCGTTTTAATGATCGCGATCTTCACTTTCGTGCTTCCTCAGCTGAAAACAGTCTTTGAGTCGATGAACAAAGACATGCCGCCGATGACCGTTTTTCTCATGGCCACCTCCGAAATGATCACGACGTACTGGTACCTGCTCGTAGGCGGACTCGTAGGCGGCTTGATGCTTTTCTTTCGTTGGAAGAGCTCGAAGACCGGACTACCGAAGTGGGACGCGATGAAACTCAAGTTCCCCATATTCGGTTCGTTGATTCGGATGATCGGTGTCCAACGTTTCGTTTCTACAATGGCGACTCTTCTCGGTTCGGGGGTCCCGATCCTAAACGCGCTTTCGATCTCGCGAAACCTGGTCGGAAATACGCTGCTCGCAAACGCGATCGCCAGCGCACCTGCTGCGAAGCGTCCGCTGCCACCCCCCAG
>CAZAKW010000387.1:0-2607 GCA_964485835.1 uncultured Bacteriovoracaceae bacterium | reverse complement strand
AGTGAATAATAATCTGACGAAGAAGACGTACTGCGCGGGTGAAAAAATTTATTTGCCGCCGGCCGGATTCCAGAATATCGAGAAGTGGATCGCCCAAGAGACGATGACGATCTGTCCGGAGATCGCGGCTCCGAAGAGCAAGGTTTGCAGATAAGTCCCATGGCGAAGACCTGCTTGATTACCGGCGCGGGAAGTGGAATCGGACAAGCGACGGCCGAACTTTTAGCGGAGAATGGCTATGGAGTCGTACTTTGGGGGCGTCGTGAGGAACGTCTTGCGCACGTAGCGCGTATTTGCAAAGAGCGGGGTGCGATCTTCGCGGAGATCGCCACGGTCGACGTCCGTGATCGCTCGGCGATTGAGAAGGAAGTTCAATCTCGGCCCGAGCGCTATTCCGAGATCGACGTACTGGTGAACAATGCTGGTCTGGCCCGGGGACTTGCCGCTTTCCAAGACGCCGATCCCGGCGACTTTGCCGACATGATCGATACGAATGTGATGGGATTTTTAAACGTGATGCGGACGATTTTGCCCGGGATGGTGAAACGAAATCGGGGCCACCTCGTGAACCTCGGGTCCGTAGCGGGGCGCTGGGTATACCCGAAAGGCCACGTTTACTGCGCGACGAAGGCGGCGGTCCATGCGTTGAGCCAAGGAATCCGGATGGACTTGAGCGGAACGGCGATTCGGATGACTGAGGTTGCGCCGGGGATGGTCGAAACCGAGTTCACCCAAGTTCGATTGGGCGATGTGGAGCGGGCTAAAGCCGTTTACCAAGGGATGGTGCCTTTGAATGCCGCGGATGTGGCGGACGCGATTTTATGGGCCGTGAGTCGCCCCGCACATGTGAACATCCAAGAAATCGTTTTGTATCCGACTGCGCAGGCGAGCCCGACGATCGTCGCGCGAAATCCCGGACCTTTGGCAAACCGCTAAAAAGACGATAAGACCGAATCCAAATGGATAGAATCATTCGAGCGATTCCGGCTTTCTTCGCCTGCCTGTTTTTTGGGGCCTCGGTCGCCCACGGGGATTGGGATGCCACCTACACGGCGACCTCCACCGCGAAAGAGTTTCCGAAAACGGTCGGAAAATTTTTTTCCAAAGGCGACCGCTTTCGGGTCGATACTCCCTATCCTTTCGATATGTCGATTTACGGCAAAGCGGGATCCAACCGAATCTATGCCGCCGTCCATTCGTTTAGAATTCGGTTGAGTTCCAACCTAGGTCGGTATTCCGGGCAGGTACCGGGGTGCATCTCGAAAGCATTTTCCGAGTGTGTCCGGACGTTAAAGTTGAAGAAAGTCGGTTCCGAAAAGTGCGACGACGGAAAACAGCCTCGGACTTGTGACGTTTACGAGGGTGTCTTGAATCGGAAAGGCGTAAAGAAAGTGAAACTATGGCATTGGCAGGGCGAAAAAGAGCCAGTGCTCCGTCGGAGCGTGATTACGCAAAGCAACGGTTCGGAGATCCGGACGGAGTTCACGGAGATTTCTCGGCAAATTCGTCCGGACGCCCACTACGTCTTCCCTGCGAACTATAAAGATGCCGGGTCGATCGAGCGTTTTCTTGGCGATTTCCAGGGTCGCGACGAATGAAATGGGAAACCAAGATTTCGACCATCGTGCTTGCGCACGCCGCGACTCGGCTCGAGTTCGAAGTCGAGGAGCTGGTCGATCTTGAAAAGACGATCGATGATCTTTTTGCGGAACTTGAGCGCGATGGAGATCCCACGCTTCTCGAGGAACTCGCCCCTTATTTCGGATGTGTCTGGCCCTCGGCGATCGGCTTAAGCGAATACTTGCTTGCGAATCCGGTGGAACAAAACGGGGCCGTCTCGGTCTTAGAAGTGGGCTGCGGACTCGCGATTCCTTCGTTCGCATTGGCGAAAAGCGTGCGGTTGTCTCGGGTCGTAGCGAGCGATTTCCATCCCGAAGTGGCGACGTTTTTTTCGCGAAACTTAGCCAGAAACGAGCTCCCCTCGGAGCGACTTGAATACCGTGCGTTGGATTGGCGTTCACCGCCCGACGGCATGGAAAAGTACGGCGTCGTGATCGGATCCGATGTTCTCTACGAAAAAACCCATCCGGGCGATCTCGCCGATGCCCTGGTGGCCCTGGCGAAGCCGGGCGGACGTATCGTGATCGCCGACCCTGCACGCCCTTATTTGCAGCCGTTTGTAGACGAGATGCGGGCGCGTGGTTTCGGCGCGGAACCGGAGATTGTTACGGTTCCGAGCCGGGATATCGTGATCTTGGATTTTAAGCGAATTTAGAGGGCCGAAAAACCTTCGCGGCGGGCCACGGCGGCGCTCACGAAAAACACGCGATCGCAGATGGGCACTTCCTCCCACCGTTCGGGGTCGACGAATTTTTTCGTTTTGACGTTGCCCACGAATTTAGACAGAGGACGCTGTTGTTTTTCCGAGCGAAAGATAAACGGAAGCTGGGGGAGAGGATTTGACGGATCAAAGATCCCAAGCCCGTACCGCTCGGCATTTCGGCAAGCATCACGGTATTCTTCCGTGGTTTCACAATCCGCCCGCCCATCGCAGTAAACATACAGCGCGCCCCAGCCGGAGGCGGTCATTTCGTAATTAATGTCGAC
>CAZAKW010000386.1:0-2612 GCA_964485835.1 uncultured Bacteriovoracaceae bacterium | reverse complement strand
AAGGGCCCGGATTTTCCGACCGCCGGACTGATGTTCGGTGGCGGAATCAAAGAGGCCTATCGCACCGGCCGGGGCTCGGTCACGATGCGCGCTCGCACCGAAATCGAGCAATTGAAGAACGACCGCGAACGAATCGTCGTCACCGAACTCCCCTATCAGGTGAATAAAGCGCGATTGATCGAAAAAATCGCGGACCTCGTAAGGGACAAAAAACTCGAGGGGATTTCGGATCTTCGCGACGAGTCCGATCGTCAGGGAATGCGGATCGTCGTCGAGACGAAAAAGGGGGAGAACGCGACGGTGATCTTGAACCGTCTCTATAAGCTCACCCAGATGCAGGATAACTTTTCGATCAATATGCTGGCCATCCACCACGGACAGCCCAAGACGTTTAATCTGCGCGACATGCTCTGGGCATTCGTCGAGCACCGCAAAGACGTCGTCGTCCGCCGAACCCTTTTTGAACTGAAAAAGGCCGAAGCGCGCGCGCATATTTTGGAAGGGTTAAAGAAAGCGGTCGAGAATATCGACGAGGTGATCGCACTGATCAAGGGCTCCCAAGGCCCCGACGAGGCCCGCGACGCCCTTCAAATCAAATTTGATTTCAGTGAAATTCAAGCGCAAGCGATCCTCGAGATGCGCCTCCAGCGCCTAACCGGGCTTGAGCGCGAAAAAATCATCGACGAGTATAACCAGATCCTCAAGTTGATCACGCGGTTGAAGGAGATTCTCGGGAGCGAAGCGTTGGTATACGAAATTATCCAAACCGAACTCCGCGAAGTGAAGGAGAACTTCGGCGACAAGCGGCGGACTGAAATCGTGTACGACGCGAGCTCGGAATTCGAAGAGGAGTCGCTGATTTCGGACGAGGAAACCCTCGTGACGATTACTCACACCGGTTACATCAAAAGAACGGATCCTTCGCAGTTTCGTTCACAGCACCGCGGTGGACGCGGAATTCGTGGGATGACGACGGGGGAAGAAGATTTTGTCACTTCGATGTACCACACCAATACCCTCTCCTACCTGCTCTGCTTTACGGATCGCGGGCGACTGTACTGGTTGAAGGTTTATAAAGTGCCCGAGGCGGCGCGGGTCGGTAAAGGTAAGGCGATCGTGAATTTGCTCGCCCTTCAAGCCGGAGAAAAGATCAAAGCGATCCTCCCGGTGAAGGAGTTCAAAGAGAACGAGTTCATCACGATGGTCACCCGAAACGGCATCATCAAAAAAACGCCGCTTTCCGATTTCTCGAACGTTCGCGCTGCCGGAATCATCGCGGTGACGACGGATCAGGGAGACGAACTCGTTCGCGCCTGCATCACCACCGGTGCGCAGGACATTTTTCTTTGCTCGCGCGAAGGGATGTCGATTCGGTTCAACGAAGAAGATGTTCGCGCGATGGGCCGGACGGCTCGCGGCGTGATCGGGATGTCGCTCGACGAAAACGACCAAGTCGTCGCGATGGAAGTTTTGGAGCGAGGGGAAACCTCCAAATACGAGGTGCTTACCGTGACCGAATCCGGATACGGCAAGCGGACCCCAGTCGGAGATTACCGCACGCAGTCTCGCGGCGGCAAAGGCATCATCACGATGAAAACGAATGATAAAAACGGTGCCGTGATGGGCTCACGTCAGGTCATGCCGGATAAAGACGTGATGCTTGTCTCCAATAAAGGCCAGATGATCCGCATTAACGTCGCTGGCATCTCCGAGCAGGGTCGCAATACGCAAGGGGTCCGATTGATGACCCTTTCGGAGGGAGAAAAAGTCATGTTCTTCGAAACGATCGCGGAAGCTGCGGTCGTTGGGGAGAATGGGGCTTCCGACGCCGGGGGCGAGGAGACCGTCCACTGATCGGGCGCGGCCCGAGACCGACGGTTAAGCGCGTTTTCGTCGCGTTGACGACGTTAGCGGCGCTTGGCCTGTCGGCCTGCACCTCCCAGAATCCACGCGATCGATTTCTGCTCGCGGAGCGCCTTTGGCAGGAAAAAAATTACATCGCGGCGGTCGCGGAGTACGAAAAGGTCGTTCAGAAAGATCCCTCATCGGATCTGGGCATCGAAGCGGCTTATCGGGCGGCAACCACACAGACGTTGTTTTTGAACGAACACTTGCCGGCACTCCGAAAGCTCAACCGAATCATCGAAGTCAATCGGGAGCATCGTCTTGCTTACGAAGCCCATCGTTTAATCGGGGAAATTCTCTTTTCCAAGCTTGAGCAATACGAACCCGCGATCCAGCACTACGAGAAGATGCTGGAGACTTATCCCGAAGATCCCCACAAAGCGGAAGCGACATTTCGCATCGGCAAAGCCCAGTTCCATCTTCTGCGGTTTGAGGACTCCATCCGCACGTTCCGTATGGTCGCGGAAACCTACCGAGGATCGGAGTGGGCAAAACGGGCGCGCTACGAAATCGGAGTTTCCCAACAAACCAAGGCCCACCAGCTTCAATCCAAGGAAGCACGTTTGGCGCAAGACGCGTTCAAAGAGGCGACAAAAGAGTATACGGATTTCATCCAACTCTTTCCAAACGATCCGCTGGCGCTGGATGCGAAATTTGAGATCGGAAACTGCCTTGAGGAGATGGATCAGATAGACGCGGCGCAGCGT
>CAZAKW010000385.1:0-2615 GCA_964485835.1 uncultured Bacteriovoracaceae bacterium | reverse complement strand
CCGGACCACGACGTAACCGGGTATTTGCGAGGGTTGGAGCGAGTGCTTGGCGCTTGGTTTGCGTCGTACGGGCTTGAGACCGAGTCGAAAGTGGATGCCACTGGAATCTGGGTTCGCCCCTTGGGTTCGTTAGACGAGACCCGGAAGATTGCATCCATCGGGATTGCCGTTCGGAAGTGGGTTACTTACCACGGCGTCGGACTGAACTTGGCGAACTCGTTGGAAGGGTACCGCGAGATCTCTCCATGCGGGTTTTCGCCCGAAGTGATGACGACGCTTGCTCGGGAGTCTGCTCAGTTCTCGGACGAAGGTTGGTCGGACGAAACACGTGCTCGCGTCGAACTTGAAATCGCGACGTCCTTCGCGCCCGGCGTCGAAGTCGCGATAGACTCGTTGGTCTTAGGGACGATTTGAAAAGTACAGTTCGCGCATAGCCGGCGCAGCATAGATACTAATTAGTAAGCAAGAGTTCACGACAGTTCTGGCTAAGAAGCTCTGGATAGCGCTCCTCCCACTGGTATGCCAGCGGGTTTTTTCGGTGCGTCGCCCAACCCCTCAGCGCTTTGGGAATAGTTTTTTTCTTTTCGATCGCCTGATTCACGATCGAAAAATAATCTTCGCTACGCCCATCATTCGCGATAGCAGCTTCAATCTTTCTGAAGATAATTTCCCAGACCGCGTCTGTAAGATCCGTTTCAAGAAAAAATACGGCGATGTGTCGAAATTTTCTATCGCTCGATTCTTCTAGTGTCTCTAGTGCAACGACTTTTGCCCTGATTGGCGCTTCTTTTAAAGAGCGAAAATAAGCCCTCTTGAAGCCAGAATACCAGAATCCGGATCCATCGACCCGCTTACTTATCTCTCGCATTTCATGCAGGCTGGCATCAGGCAGCCCCCGGATGCGCGCCGACCAGACCGCCCTGTGTGGGTTCAGTTCGTGCCCTGCCCAGACAGCGAGCTCCTTAGACGAAGTATCAGTTTGAAGAAGATATCGATTTAAAAATTCGAAATACTCCGACGGCCTCCCGGCCGTCATCCGACGGACAATATCTGCTTCGTAGAATGAGTCGAGCCCCATGGTTACTAAGGTCCACACCATCCGGGTAAGGTCGTAGGCGGGGACAGATGCCAGCACTTCTTGCACGATTCGCTGGGCTCGGACGGGATCGAGGAGAATCGCTTTTCTGTAGTTCTGCTTCCATTGCGGAATAAGGGTCGACAGACCGGGATCATGAAGCAAAGCGAAAGTCTGTAGTTCAAGCGCATAAAAATTAAGTTGATCCGGAAAGCTGCTTTTAAACAGTAGCTCCACAAGATTCGACTTTCTAACGACCTCGTATCGCAGCTTGGGTTGACGTTCCGGATCGAGCACAAAGATCTCAAAAAATTTGTTTCTCACGCGAGCATCGTTTCGCGATAAGCCGATATAAAATTGCAGCAATTCTTCACTCGGAATTAACCGCCCACCGTGTCGGTTCCGCATCTCGAGAGGCTTAAAAATCTCATTGATTTCGGCATCCGGCATCTGGCTGGTTTGACTCGCCATTTTATACGAATACATCTGAATGCGCCCAGCATCCTGGGCACCGAGCTTACCCGTGTGAATCAGATCGATAAATTCGGTAAGCGCATAAGATTGTCGACTTTCGGGGATCGTCGAAAGAACAGCGCCGTTACGAAAGACATAAATTTCGATTCCACTGGTATCCCGCGAGTGGTGAAAGTCACGACCATATACTGCGTCCGGGTGGATATTATAGCGCACTGTCATTCCCTGACTTCCACTCATTCCTGCTTTTCCCCGGAGCAGATAGGCTCCGTCTCCGAAATGGGCTCGCTCTCCACTCGAAGAATGCGACTGTCGCGAAACATAGAGGTTTGCTTTATCGCCGTTTGACATCGAGATATTCTCGTACGCCGCAAACGATTTTGTTTCGTGGGAAAATTCGTCGACGTCCAGCCCCAATTCGCGCGCCGTTTTCCCGACCTGAGAATGACCGGTCGCCTCCGCCGCCACCGGTAAACTTCCGATTGGATAGGTCCGAAGCGGTTCGCGGTCTAAAAGTCTGGCAAGCTCGGAGTCATTGTGAATTTCAGCAAAGGCAATTAATTTTGTCCGTAGACCACTTTCTTGCAAGGCATTCCATGTCGCTTCGATGTTCCGGGAGTGCTGGAGGATCTTGATCGAATTTTTTAGTATATACCGAATTGCCAATGGATCGAGTTCCACGGGAGGATTGAAATGGCGAATAATCTCGCGCATCGTTGTCAAAGATTCGGGCCGGATCTGTGCATCATAATGGTGTGCTTTTGTAAAAGCACGGATCACGGAAAGAATCTCTGGATTCCAGCCTGCCTTGGCGCGAGCTGTGGAAAAATGACGACGGTTCCTAATATAGGAGAGCTTCCCCTCCAATAGATCTTCGAGGAACCGCGGCCTGTTGGAGTTTTGCCAGTCAAACGCATCGCGGACGAAAGATTCCCCACGCGGTGGCTCAGTAAGCTCCACCATCCCGGTCGAAAAAGAATCACTATTTTGATTCCTAAAATCTTCGCTGCCCGATCCGATGATTGGATCTTTTTTGTTTGCTCCGCTCCCTCGAGCAGTTTGGAGG
>CAZAKW010000384.1:0-2617 GCA_964485835.1 uncultured Bacteriovoracaceae bacterium | reverse complement strand
CCGAAAAATTTACCGAATACGAATTGGAGCCGGGAAATCGGGCGGGCTAGCGCGACGAAGATCGTACGGCGATCGAACTCACGAGCCAGCATTGACGCTCCGGTAAAAACCCCGATCACACCGCACGAAAAATTAATCGCGCTCATTCCGAAATCCAGGATTACGCGGTCCTGACCGATAAACGTCAATTGGGAGGCAAGATAACTCACCCCAATCAAAAGAAACGCGAAAAGAAGGAAGTTATAAAGAACTTTATCTAAGACGATTTCTTGGAACGTGACCCGGGCAATCGCCCACAGAGGTCGGAACCACAATACAAGCTTTCTCATAAAAACGCGTCCTCCAAGGACGGACGAATCGGATTGACCCAAAGAATCGAGGCCCGCGCCTCTAAAAGCGCGCGAAGGACGCCATCGACGTCCTTTTCCTTTGGCACCGTTCCCCGAATTCCTTCGCTCATCTCCCGCATCACCGAAAACGCACCAAGCCCTTTGGCTTGCTCAAGCGGAAGGCGCGAAAACCCGATTTCTACGGGGTTCGACTCCCGGCTGAGAAATTGGTTCACCGACCCACATCCAATCAACTCTCCCTTACGAATCATCGCGACCGAATCGCAGATCGCTTCCACGTCCGGAATCACGTGCGACGAAAAGAAAATCGTGCGCCCCTCGCGGGCAAGCGAAAGAATCAGTTCGCGAATTTCTTTGCGGCCTACGGGATCTAATCCGCTCATAGGCTCGTCGAGTACGAGGAATTGGGGGCTATGGATGATCGCTTGGGCAATCCCGATTCGTTGGAGCATTCCTTTTGAATACTTTTTCAGTTCTAATTTACGCGCGTGGAGCATTCCCACGGACTCCAGCACCGAAGGAATTCGGCTTTCGATCTCGCGGTCGGCCATGCCCGTGAGACGACCGAAGAACTGGAGTAGTTTTTCGCCCGTCAAGTGGTCGTAGAAATAGGGCCGTTCGGGGAGATAGCCGATACGAACCTTCGCCGCCTTTTCGTGGGCAGGAACTCCGTCGAGGAGAATCTGGCCCTGCGAGGGTCGCTTAATCCCCGTAATCAAGTGGATTAAGGTCGTCTTTCCCGCGCCGTTAGGACCCAGAAATCCAAAGACGGATTTCGCGGGAACCGTAAACGTGATCCCTTTGAGGACTTCCGTTTGTTTTAACCAAAAGCCGGTTCGAAACGACTGTTTAACATCCAAAATTTCTAGCATGGCTTTATCCTAGTCAGGAGTCGGTACGGTAGCAATAGAGACGGCAGCTCGTTTACTACTCAACATTAATTCCGAGTACCGGCACCCTCGGGGTCGTCGTGGTAATGCGGCCGTTTGAATTCAAGTAAAACTTTCCTCCGAAAGGATCTTGAGTCGAAAGGCCTTTCTGGGCTCGAAACGCTTCCCAACGGGCGTCCGAGGTATCGCCGGTTCGAAATTTTGAGAACTCCTCGTTCAGGAGATAAATAGACTGCGAAAGAAGAAGCATTTGGCGCTTCTTTTCCAGCTCTCCCAAAGTGTGGGAGTCTTCTCCCGCCCATTTCTTGAAAATCTCTAAAGAGTTAAGGCCTAAAACAAACTGGCGCGCTGGCGACTTTAAAGACTCGGCCATCGCTTTCACCCCGTCCGGCGCATCGGAGTACTTGATCATCTCCGAGTACGCTGCCGCGGCTTTTCCCATGTCTTGAAAATCCAACATATAGATATAGCCGCGGATGAATTCGATTCTCCAGGCATTAGCCCAGTACCGTGCACGAAACGCCTCCGGCAACGTCGGATAGACATCGTTTAGAAAACGATGGCCTTTTTTGATTAACTTCAAGGCCCCTCTCCGATCGTCCCGGACCACGGAAAGAAAACCGGAGCCAGCGGTATACAGCGAATAAAAGGCCGGATCGATCTCGGTTGCCAAATCCAGAATCCGGAACGCTTCCGTTCCCTCGTCGTTTTTCATCTTCTGGATATTTGAATCCGTTAAAAAGCGGATGAGAAGCCAATCCACCGCGGCGGGAACGTGGCCAAACGACAAAATTTTAAAGAGCGTAGGATTCCATCGAAAACTCGCGGCACTTTCGCCGTCCCGATCTGCGGCGACAATTTTCTGTCGTTGATCAAGTGTAAGCCTTCGGTTGAGCAGAGTCGAACAGACGAGCGACAAAACTACGAGCAGCGCAAAGACGACCGAAAGACTCCGGTCGCGCTTCGGCTTAAGAATCCAATCTTTTCCAGCATGCGTCTCGCGCGACTCTCCCATCAATCTCACCTTTCCAGTAAGTCCAGTCTTGGCAGTGCTTAAAAAGTACCTGTATTATTAAGATATCTCAATGAGATGAACTTTCGGAACGTCAGGACGGGATCTTACCAAAGGATCCTGCAAAAACGTAAGATCTACATCCTGATTAGCCGAGCGTTCCCCTAACCGTTAGGAGCAACGAAAAATGAAATCGACCCGTAAAGTAGTACGTCTGACCGAGGCAGGGTTTACCCTCGTAGAATTGATGATCGTCGTGGCGATTATCGGTATCCTTGCCGCCATCGCTATTCCGAACTTCCAAAAGTACCAAGCTAAAGCTCGTCAAAAAGAAGCACAAATCCAATTGGCTTCCGTGTATACTG
>CAZAKW010000383.1:0-2647 GCA_964485835.1 uncultured Bacteriovoracaceae bacterium | reverse complement strand
GCCTCGGGCTTGCACCCACGCAAATCGCTGCGCTTGCGCCGCGATCTTGGGGACGAGCAAGGGGAGTGGGGAGTCGATCGGCTTCGGAGTTTTGGCATCCCTTTGGGCGAGTCCGTTCCATGGTATCCATTCGGTTTCTTTTTTGAGTTGAGTGAGATGCGACCCCATCCTTCTCGCCATCCTTTGATCGCGACGGGCCTAGGGTTTATCCAAGAAGCCGGAGCGATGGAAGTGGTGCCGGCTTTGGAGGTTCGGCCGGACGATTTGGTCTTGGATCTCTGCGCGGCGCCCGGCGCGAAGGCGACCCACATCGGCGAATATCTTGGCCCGCAAGGGCGACTCGTCGCGAACGAACCTGTGCGCGAACGATCGAAACTTCTGGATGCGATTTTGAGTCGGCATGGGATCGGAAATTCCACCGTTTTGAACCTGGAGCCGCGGGAAATCGCTCGGGTCTTTCCGCGGGTCTTTGACCGAGTTCTAGTGGATGCGCCCTGTAGCGGGGAAAGCCTCTTCGCGAAGCGAGTCGAAAAACGCAAAGATGTTTCGGATAAGGAAGTCGATCGATGCGCGCTTCGGCAGCGGGCGATTCTCGCCTCGGCGGCGGAAGCGTGCGCCCCGGGCGGACGGCTGGTGTACTCGACCTGCGCTTATTCGCGAGCGGAAAACGAAGAGGTGGTCGAACGGTTTCTCGCTGAATCGGCGGATTTCGAGCGAATTCGCGAGCAGCGACGGTTTCCGCATCGGGACGGAGTGCCAGGCGGGTATTTCGCGGTGCTTGAGCGAAAAACCGATCCGGACTCGGGGCCTCGGCTAGACAAACTTCGTGCGGCAATTCGTGGCTTAGGCGGCCGCGGACTTGTGCGTGACGGAACGCTTCGCTGGGATGGAGAGCCTGATCTTTACTCAGTGTTGATGGACCGAAAGCAGAGCGAAAGATCCACGGCGGGGCGCCTCCGAGGGGCGGTTTCGGGAGCCGAGTTGATAGAAAGAGAGTGGGATTTCCAGACCGTCGAACGCTTTCTTGCGGGAGAGTCGCTGGGGGACAAAAAGTCCGATCGTGCGACCGTTTACTCCTGGGAAAAGGCGCCGTTAGCCGCGGAAATCGGCGCGAAATGGATCTATCCCCGACATCGCCTTCGATGAAATCAAGGTCTGTGGGACCGCGTTAGGCGTAATTATATTGACGCTTTTTACTTGTCTAAAGTGGGCCTTCGTCGCCAAGATTGCGGCATGCAAAGAATGCGTGACGGTGATTTTGGGAAGAGTCCGGTTGTTAGACTGGCATTGGGTGCGGTGATCGTCGGGTTAATGCAGTCGATCGCGATTTCGCCTGCCTCGGCCGAAGATATCGAGATCACGAGTCCCTCCGGCTCGCGTTCTTCTAATGTTCGAGCCCGCCAACGTGCTCGGCCCGCCCAGCGGCGGGCGGTTCCTCGTCCGATCCGAAGACGCGGACAGGAACAAGCGATTAATTTAGATGCGCTTGCGACTCCGTCCCGCTCTGCGGCCCCCGCGGAGGCGACGAATCCGGTTGCTGCGCCGGCTACCTCGACGTCGACTCGTTCGATGGGCGGCTTGAGTCCCCATGGAAACAGTGGCGTGCTTCCGAACTTCAAATTTTATTTCGACTTTCTCGCCAAATCTTGGAAAGCGGATCCGAATCGCGCCTCGTTTGATTTCGATAGTTACCACCAACGCATGTTGGTCGAATTCACCCCGACGCCGGAGCTGATGTTCCAGGCGGATATTTCGATGTGGCAGCAGCCGGAGTACTTCGAAGTCGATTACCAAATTACGCCTAAAGTTCAGCTACGATGGGGTCGGATCTGGATTCCGTTTGACGATATGTCGCCTCACTCGATTTTCGGCGGACGGATCAATACGAGCGAATTTTTTCAAGGCAATGAAACCGCGTTCCTACCGAACATCTGGGCCGATTCCGGTTTCGGTTTGAAATATCAAATGGCGGATACACCATCGTTCGGTTCGGTCGTCCACGCCTACGCGGTCAACGGGTTCGGATCGGGTGGAACCTCTCCGGTCGACGGCGAAGGTGGAACCGTCGAGTATCCAAACTTTCTTACGGCACCCCGATTCACCGTGGGGGGCGCAACCGACAACAACAACAATAAAGCGCTCGGCGGACGTGTGCAATTTCGTCTAGGTCAAAGATTTTCCGTCGGCGGCTCCGTTTACAACGGTGCTTACACGAACAAAATGGCAGAGAAATCCAAATCCATCACCATGCTTGGCGGGGACGCCCAACTGCGTCCGACGAATACGACCGAAATTCGCGTGGGTCTGGTCTCGATGAAAGTCGGTTTGAATGCGCCCACGGGAGTAACTACGGTCAAAGAAAGTTTCTCTCGCGCCGCGAGTTACGTCGAACTGGGCCAGCGTTTCGGACAAGACGATCGTTGGAAGTTTCTCGTTCGCGCCGGAAAAGGACAAAACGACAACCGTGTGGTGGATGTGTCGGATAAGACCCTCGTCGGTATGACGCTCTTAAGATCTTTTCGCGCGATCGAAGCGCAACTGACTTTCTACAAGGACATGAATAAGGTCCCTTCGAAAATTGCTTATAATTACGCCCATTTTCGGCTGGTTACGGCTTTCTGATCTTTTGTGTTCGCCGAAGGAGTCG
>CAZAKW010000382.1:2416-2650 GCA_964485835.1 uncultured Bacteriovoracaceae bacterium | reverse complement strand
GTCGGACGCGATAACGTACGCAAGTCGCGCGAGATGCATTGGCTGCGTCTGGACCGCTATTATTCCGGTTCGCCGGAGAATCCGGATGTCGTTTTCCAACCGATGCTTTGTCAGCACTGCGAGAACGCTCCGTGCGAAACGGTTTGCCCGGTGCTTGCGACCGTGCACGATAACGAGGGCTTGAACTCGCAGATTTACAACCGTTGCGTGGGCACTCGCTATTGCCAGAACAAC
>CAZAKW010000382.1:1519-2406 GCA_964485835.1 uncultured Bacteriovoracaceae bacterium | reverse complement strand
CCGCGGGATCATGGAAAAGTGCACGTTCTGCGTGCAACGGATTCGGGATGGCAAAGACAAGGCGAAAGACGAAGGCCGTACGGTTCGCGATGGCGAGTTGAAAACGGCTTGCCAGCAGACCTGTCCGACCGACGCGATTCGCTTTGGCGACATCAACGACGCGTCGACCGTCGTTTCCCAGACTCGAAACGATATTCGCGCTTTCCGGGTTCTGGAAGTGTTGAACACCGTACCGGCGATCTCCTATCTGACGAAGGTTCGGAATAAAGAGGCCTCCGCTCACGGCCATTCCACGGGACACGGTGAAGAACACGGTAAAGACCATGCGCCGGCGGCTCCGGGAGGTGAACACCATGGGTAAAGTAAATCAGACCCCGCAATTAGCGGGAGTCGTGGGATTTTTCGACAATCCAAGCTCGCTGATCGAGGCGACGAAAAAAGTCCGCGAGGCGAATTACCAAAGCTTCGACTGCTTCACGCCATATCCGATCCACGGGCTTGAAAAAGTACAGGGTCTCAAGCGCTCTCCCCTTCCTTTCGTGACGATGACGGCCGGATTGACCGGATTCTTCTGCGCGATTCTTCTTCAAGGGTGGACAAGCGTTTTCGATTGGCCACTCAACGTCGGGGGCAAGCCGCTTTGGTCGTGGCCGGCATTCGTGCCGATCTTTTTCGAATTGACGATCTTGTTCGCGGGTCTCGCGACGGTCGGCGGGATGTTGGCTCTGAATGGATTGCCGAATACGAAGAAACGCGCCTTCGACAATAACATCACCCGCGACCGTTTCGCGATCATGATCGACGCGCCGAAACTGAAATCAGCGGAAGAATTGGAAGAGATGGAGCCGGCCGACGTCCAGAAGTACCACGCCAAGCTCGCCCGTTTT
>CAZAKW010000382.1:1053-1509 GCA_964485835.1 uncultured Bacteriovoracaceae bacterium | reverse complement strand
TAAAGCGTTCGAAGAGTCGGAAGCCAAAGGGTTTCTTCAAAGCGTGGGCGCGAGCGAAGTCAAGAGCGTCGAGCAACGAGGTTGGTTCGAATGAAAACGGTCCGCGGAATTCTAGCCCTTTCGCTTTTCTTTGGCCTCTCGGCCTGCGGAAAGCATAGTTCGCCTCACTTTATCTACATGCCCGACATGTACTGGACCAAGGGATTGAAGTACCAGCAACCGGGGATGAAGCCTCCAGTGCCGGGAACCGTCGCCCGGGGCCATTATCCGATTCCGGCCTCGATGACGATGGAAGAAGCCGGGACAGCGCTGACGAATCCGCTCCAGCGGACCGAAGCGGTGCTTGCTCGTGGGAAGCACGTCTACAACCAGACTTGTATCGTTTGCCACGGATCGCTTGGGGAAGGCGACGGATTGATCATTCCTAAATACCCGCGTCCTCCCTCCCTGCAGAGT
>CAZAKW010000382.1:0-1043 GCA_964485835.1 uncultured Bacteriovoracaceae bacterium | reverse complement strand
TTCGCGGCTATCCCGATGGTAATATTTTTTACATCATCACCCGTGGACAGAATCTGATGGGTTCTTATGCGGGCCAGGTCGCGCCAGCTGACCGCTGGGCAATCATTCATTACATCCGGGCCCTCCAGCGGGCCAAGAACCCGACCGCGGCTGATCTCCAGACCGTCTCTAATTAGTTTGCCTTAAGCGAAGGACCGAAAGCAGCATGGGCCACGTGAATACTGAAATCAAAAACCCGGGTACCCTAAAGGTCGAACAGAAAACGACCACCCTTTTCATCGTTTTGGCGGTCGTCGGAATTCTAGCGCTGATCTGCGGAATCCTTTTCGATGCGAAGCGGGGCTGGACATCGCTTCTTTTGAACCACTTCTTTTTCATGTCGCTCGCGCTGGGGGGGTTGTTCATTTCGGCGATCCAGTTTTTGACCGGCGCGATGTGGTCAGCTCCGATTCGACGGCTCTCCGAGAGCTTTTCGGCTTATCTCCCCATCGTGCTCGCGGGATTCGTGGCCATTTGTTTCGGGATTCCGACGTTGTTTGAATGGGCAAATCCGGAAATCGTCAAGGGCGACATCATCCTCGAACACAAAGCTTCGTATCTGAACGTCACTTTCTTCGTCATCCGGAACCTGGTTGCGATCGCGCTTTGGTTCTTTTTTGCGAAAAAGATGGTCGGTAATTCAATCGCACAAGATGCGAACGGCGATATCGTCTATACGAATCGCAATAAGATCTTAGCGCCGATCTTCCTCGTCGTGTTCGCCCTCTCGTTCACCATGTCGGCGATCGATCTTCTGATGTCGCTTGATCCACATTGGTTTTCTACCATGTTCGGGGTTTACGCCTTTGCGGGTCTCTTTACATCGTCGCTCGCAGTGACCACTATTTTCGCGATTCTTCTGCGCCGTAACGGGATGCTCGCGGGGATCGTTAACGATAATCACTTACACGACCTCGGTAAGTTCATGTTCGCGTTTACCATCTTTTGGGCGTACATCGCCTTCTCCCAGTTCATGCTGATCTGGTATGCGAATCTGCCGGAAG
>CAZAKW010000381.1:0-2658 GCA_964485835.1 uncultured Bacteriovoracaceae bacterium | reverse complement strand
TCGTCGATTCCATTTCCGTCGATATACAGAATCGGGTCTTGACCCAAGTTTTTAGCAAGCAAGATGCGGTTCTCCTGGTCCTCGTAAAAGTAGGTCTGGTTGAGTGCGCGTGAGAATCGGCGGCACGAGCGTTTGGTGTGCTTTGCGACCCTCCGACCTAAGGCATCGTAGTAATACGAGACGCTAAGGCGAACGGGATCCTTTTTATCGAAATCCCCATCCCGGTCGCTATCTTCGGATTTCTCATAACGAACGAGTTTTCCATCGATTCGAGTCGTGAAAAGACTTGCGGCCTTCGTCTTCCGGTCGATTTCCGCCGCAAGAGCACCTTGTCCGTGAGGGTCGACCTGGAAGGTCGATTTTCCGTCCGAGAGAAGAACATCGTTCGAGTACGCACTCGAACCTCGGATGGTATTGCCCATTCGGTTCCCCGAAAGATCGTACGTGAACGACTGATTGAGGGCAGCCGGCAGGCGTCCACCCGTAAGGAGTTTTTCCAGCCACGAGCGCTTCTTTGTCGTATCCGATTGGATGCGGGTGAGCTGATCGGTATCGTCGTAACTTAAACTGGAGACGAAGCTCTCCCGGGTGATGCGCTCGATAACGCCACTTGGGCTATAGTCGATATGTTCCTCGAAGACTTCGTCGTCCTTACGCGGAAAACGCTTCGGTTCGTCCCACTCGATTGACGTCACCCGGTTGAGAAGGTCGTACTCGAGTTCCTGAGCGAGGCCGTTTGAATCATTCCGGCGCTCAAGCCGACCGAAGGCGTCGTATGCGAGGCTGATCTTAAATTTTGAAGGTTTTCCGGAAAAGTAGTTTCCGACTTGTACCGACAAGAGGCGGCCCGCGCTATCGTAGGCCTTCGTAAAGAGTGTTTTATTCTTCAAGTTCTTAAGCGACTTCACCCTTCCGGTCGGATCGCGCACAATCGAGAAGGAGTCTTCGATGAGACCGAGAGGATTTCCATTGCTCGTAGACGCCGATGCGAACCCAAGACTTGCGAAGGGAGGCCGCGGCTCAATCTGGAAGGAAAGCTTCGCAATCGCATTATCGGCTTTCGTAAGAAGGCTCTGCTCTAAAATCGGAAGGTACGAGTACTTAGAATCGTCCTGAACTTCGAGGATGGCCCCATTGCTTTTCACTTTTTTAAGCACTTTATGGACGAGTCGATCGAATTCGTCGTAGGTGAGTTCGGTAACAAGCCTAACCGCTGCATTCGCGGTCTGCGTCTCCTCGCGAAGAAGCTTTCCGGCGGCATCATAGAAATAGCGGGTGACTTCGTCAAAGGGTGATGTGGCGCCTTTGGAGCCAGTCACCATAGACGGACGAATTCGAGTGATGAGGCGCGCGTTTCGATCGTATTCGAAACGGGTCTTTCGTTCGAGTGGGTCTTCGAGCGAAATAAGATCGCCCCGAGCGTTGTACTCATAGCGAATCTTGGCTCCTCTCGCATCCGTGCGGGACAATACACGGCCATTCACATCAAACGAGTAGTACGTGATTCGACCCTGAGGGTCGATTTCGCGTACGGGGTGAGTGAATACGAAAATCGACCCGCCCGAACCTTCGAGATCGTACTCAAATTGACGGACGTTTCCTTCTGCGTCTTGAATGGATACGAGGCGATCAAGTGCATCCCACGCATAGCGCGTGACTTGCGAGCGAGATCCGTCGGTGAGAAATGCGTCGTTTTAGACCTTGAACGCTAACAAGGTCCTAAGAATCGAAAATCACGAAATCAAATCGAGGAGTTGAGTGCTTAAGATAGTAATTTATAAGTAGAAGCTACCGAACAACGCGAAGGGTTATTGCCTATCATCTAAAAAGAATTGCGTGTTCGCCCGAGCCCCAGGCACGCCCAAACCTACTGCTTCGCATACCGCTCGGAGCAGAATTCCACTTCCAGTTTCCGGCGCCGAAAGTGCAATCCCGATAGATTCCGGCGAAAGATCGCTCTTGGCTTAGAGCCCTTTGATATCCTGGCAACCGGTAAACGCTTTCACGAGACGCGAGATGCCGGCGATCGCTCCGCCGATCACGACCCCGGCGCCCGCCGTCCACCCCGTTTTCATGTAGACGATTTTGCCTTTTTTCTGGACGAGCTGGACGGTGATTCGACCGAGCATCACGGCGGCGAATAACATCACCGACGTCAGCGCGACGTTCGTGATCCAGGTCTCGATGCACGTTCCGCCCGTGGCCACTTTACGATCGACGCCAGGCGATTCCGTTTTCGCGAGGACCGCAGCGTTGATCGTATTCATAGCGGACGTAAAATCGAGGATCGTTTTTTCGGCCGAGTCCTTGGCATCGACCACGACTTGGGCGCCGGCCTTGAATGTTTTCTGGGCGAAACCTTCGGAGAGATCGTAAGCGGATAGGCTTACCTTGATCTTAGCGTCCCCTTTCGAGACCATCACGCCGATCACGCGATTCTCTTTGAACCCGCGTACTGCAGGCTGGATATAAAAGGGCTTCTTCGATCCGATCGCGACAAGACGATCGACGGCTTCGCCTTTCGCATCGAGATATTCCACGCCGGCGTTTTTATCGAGAAACGCGTCGAGGGTCGCGATCTCGTCCGCACTTCCCGCCTGCGAGCCGGCTTGTGCGATGGCGACGCCAAATGGCTGCCACGCCATCAACGCGGAAACT
>CAZAKW010000380.1:0-2661 GCA_964485835.1 uncultured Bacteriovoracaceae bacterium | reverse complement strand
ACGTCGCTGCTTTGATCCCGGCCCAGGTCGAACAGATGATTGTCGCGACGTTGACCGAGACCCAGAAGGCCGAGATCATGAAGGAGAAAAATCTCGACTACTCCTTTAAAGCTCCGGGAATCGGAATTTTCCGGGTGAACATTTTTTACCAACGTCACGGACTTTCGTTCGTCATGCGGGTTTTGACCGAAGCGCCTCCGGAGATCGATAAGCTCAATCTCCCTGCGATTTGCAAAAAGGCCTGCTCGTTTGCCAACGGGTTGGTCTTGGTCACCGGGCCGACCGGATCGGGTAAGTCGACGACTCTTGCGGCGATGTTGAATTACATCAATCAGACGACGAAGGGCCATATTCTTACGCTTGAAGACCCAATCGAGTTCCAACACGAGAGCAAGATGGGCATGGTCAACCAGCGCGCCCTCGGTGCCCATTTTCCGACGTTCGCTTCCGCGATGAAAGCGGCGCTTCGGGAAGACCCAGACGTCATTCTGATCGGAGAGATGCGCGACGCCGAGACGGTGGCGCTGGCCTTGAAAGCGGCCGAGACCGGCCACTTGGTTTTCTCGACCCTCCACACGAATTCGGCCGCCAAGACGATCGACCGGATCATCAATACGTTTCCTGCGGAAGAGCAACCGCAGGTCCGCACGGTTCTATCCGAGACGTTGAAAGTCGTGATCGCGCAGCGCTTGATCCCGACCGCGGATAAGAAGCGCCGGATCGGGATGCACGATATCCTCGTCAATACGTCCGCCGTCGCGAATTTGATTCGCGAGGGAAAGACATTTCAATTGATGAGCGTGATGCAGACGGGTCGGAAAGACGGGATGCAGGTCTTCGAGCAGGTCTTGATGGAAGCCGTCAAGCGCGGGGAAGTATCCGGTGAAGACGCCTGGGAGCACGCCGGCGATAAGGCAAATTTCGCGCAGTGGGCGCCGAAACCCGAAGGGGTGGCGTCCGCGCCGGAGGCTCCAGCCGGAACTTCCACGGTCGTCGTGAATTCGGGCGCCGCGCCGGGAACTCCTATGAAAACGAACGCGGCGGATCCGTTCGGGCACACCGGTGTGCAGCCGACATTGATTACTCGCGATCCTACGAAGAAAATCGCCTAGACCTTGATCGGCGGGTAATTCATTTCGATCCACCGCTCGAAGTCTCGGGCCATCTGCGCAAACGACGTTTTCGTTTCCGCGATCGTCAAATTGCCGTGTACGACGCGAATTTTCGCGTCCAAGTCGACGTCCTCGATCGTACCGATCGGTGGGCGTTTCGCGGTCGCTGCCATGGCGGCCTGGCTTTTTTCCCAAGCCTCTTCGATGGAAGCATTGCAGGCTGCGGCGAGCGCCGTCCCCGAAAGCGGCGAAGCGGTTAGGCGTCGGACGCTCTCCGCGTGGGTCACGCGGTTTCCTGGCGCCCAATACGCTTCCGCAAGCTCGCGACCGATCAGGGGCTGATCAACCAGAGAACCGTACTTGGAGTGGAAATAGTTTCGCGTTTGGTACACGGCCATGTGGGCGAGTAGGTATCCTTGATAAGATGCCGCGCCCGAGTCCGACAGAAGATGCGGAATCGAAAGCATCGGACGTGGCACGCCGCCGGGTAATCCGAAGATTTCCTTTTCGCAGCGCCTTGCAAGTGCGGTGATGCTTTCGGGCGTGAGCGCGGAGTCAGCCATCGCGTAAAGCTGCCGCTCGAAATGGGTTACGACCAGGATGCTCCGCTCGCGGTAAGCGCGCATCGGTTGGCCGAGCTCGATCTGCTTTCGAATCAATTCGTCCGGAATCTCTCGTCCGTTTTTATCGAGGGCATACCGCTTCTGCCAATCGGCGTCACCGATTAAGGAATCGCAGAACATCGATTGGGTCTCGGCGTAAGCCATCGAAGTCGGCGGAAATTCCTGGGCGAAACAAGGAGCCGGTTGGAGGATGTTGGAGAAATGCGCGGCGTGGCCTCCCTCGTGGAAAAGCGTATCGAGCCCGCGCTTGCCGTTTCCGATTTGGTTGGGAGTCGCGTTGCTCGTAAAATTAATCCGAGCGGGAATCCACGTTTCCCCTTCGAAGTAGCCCGGTCCGGGACCATGCATGAATCCGTTTTCGTATTTTCCTTTCCGATCCAGCAAATCGAGGGTGAGCTCGGCTCCGCGGTAGCGGATTCCCAGCCGCCAAAAACTCAGCCCCCAGCGCGCGATCGATTTAGAGAAAGGGAAATAAGGATCCACTTCCGCGGTCACGTCGCCCATGACGGAATAGAAAAGGTTATGGGGTTCGAGCGCGGAAGGGCCTTTTGCTTTGGCGATCCGGTCTAATTCGGAAAAACATTTTTCCCGCGTCGCCTCCTCGAAGGGCTTAAAAATTCCGTCGAGTTCGGCGGGCGTGAGCCCTTCGTTATGCCGGAGTTTGTAGGTAAAGTAGTCCGGATAGCCGAGCGTCCGGGCGAACTCGTTCCGCATCCGCACGAGTTCGACGAAGCCATTGGCCAAAACCCATTGCTCTAGCTCCCAAAGTGCGGCTTGAGACGTCTTTCGGATCGTCTCGTCGGCCGAGCTCGACACGTTCACCGAAAGGACGTTCGTCGACCCGGGGCGAGAGTTGCCGGCGCTGTCTTGAAACGTGAATTCAAGTTTGGATCTTTTCTGGAAAAGAGCGCTCTCGGCTTCGACGA
>CAZAKW010000379.1:0-2672 GCA_964485835.1 uncultured Bacteriovoracaceae bacterium | reverse complement strand
AAGCGAGGGTTTCACGAACTACGGATCGACAATCGAGTAACAGTTCTTCACTGAATTATTGCTGTGTCACGTCTATGACGTTGCGAAACGCTAAGGTTTTCGCGGATCGTCTAGCGATTTTATGGGCGAATCGTTACCCTCCCACTATGTCGCTTTCTCTCCAGCCTACGACCCACCGAGCGCTCATTACCGGAGCGAGCGAAGGTATTGGGCGGGCTTTTGCCCACCAGTTAGCCGCCCAGGGCTACGCGATTACGGTCGTGGCCCGGAATCAGGAACGGCTGGACTTGCTTCTTAGCGAGGTCCCAGGGAAGGGGCATCAGAAGATCATTGCCGACCTGGCGACGGACGAGGGGGTGGCCTTAGTCGAAAGAGAACTTCTTTCACCGCAAAATGGCGGACGTTACACGCGGCTTATCAATAACGCCGGGTTCGGTTCATTAGGGGATTTCGCGGCTTCCGCATGGGAAATCCAACAAAGGATGATCGCCCTCAATATTTCTGCACTGGTTCGTCTCTCGCATGTTTTCCTCCGGCGCGCGAAGCAGGGAGATTCGATCCTCCAAGTTTCGTCGACACTTTCTTTTCTCCCGATGCCTGCTCAACCCGTTTACTCCGCAACAAAAGCGTTCGTGACCTCTTTTACGGAAACCCTTTGGTACCAGTGCCGCGAAAGAGGAGTCACCATCGTTAATCTTTGCCCGGGTGCCACTCGAACTCACTTCCAAAGCCGTTCCGGGGGACGTGACGACGTGATTCCCGATTTCGTTCTCGAAAGCCCGGAACGGGTCGCTGCATTCGGGCTAAGCGCCCTTGATCGCGCGGCGGGTCCGACCGTGATTAGTGGATGGAAAAATCGCCTGGCGGCGCTGACTTTCCGAATTCTCCCGCGGAAGGCCCTCGTTTTGATGATGGGTCTCGTCCGCGAATAGAAAAGCCCGGAAGAGAATCTCCCGGGCTTTTTATCAATTCGTCCTGTTTTGGATTGAAGCCTTAGTTCCGTCCGAAAATTTTTGGCCAGGACGATCGCGGTTTTGGATTCTCCGGGGTCGGGTTTTCCGGCTTCGGTTGAGGAGGTGTCGGAGGCTCGTTTCCGGACGCGATTTCCACCGCGCGCGCTATGTCCAAAAGACCCATACCGTAGGTATTGTTTGGATGCGCAGATCCGGCCACTCCGCCGCACGATTCGGTCGTGGTTTTCGGAGTTGCCGACTGTTTGAAGATTTCGATCGTGCGATCGATGTTCCCGATCAATTCTGGACGAATGCTCCAGAGTAACGCGGCGGCGCCCGCAACGTGCGGGCCGGCCATCGAGGTGCCGCTCCATCCGAAATGAGCGTACTTTTTACCCGGGACCGCAGACTTGATGTTCACGCCGGGCGCGACCAAATCCGGACCGATTTCACCGTCAAATTTCGAAGGGCCGCGGCTTGAGAAGTCGGCGATCACTCCAGCTCGGTGGTCGTAAGCACCGACCGATAAGGTCAGCGAAGAGTGCCAGGCGGGTGCGTCTTGGATGGTTTCGCATCCGCTTCCTTCGTTGCCCGCCGAAACGACGACAAGAATTCCGGCCGCTTTCATCGCCGCCATCGCGGGAGCCGTCACATCCGACGAACATCCTTCCAAAGCTGGGCATCCCCAGGAATTGTTGACGATATGCGGAGCGTACTCCGGACGGCCCTCTCGCATCGGATCGGCTCCGTAAGCGTACGGAGCAAGTAACCACTCGAAACACTCGATGTAAGTCGCTGGAGTGCCGGAACCGCCGTCCATATTGCGGCAGGCGATCCACTTCGCTTTTGGCGCCATTCCGATCACATTCAATCCGCCGTCACTTCCCACGACCGTGCCTACGGTGTGCGTGCCGTGGTCGCCGTCGTCGCAGGGAACTTCCAGGTCGTAGCCGCATTTGTTACCGGATCCAGGAGGGGTGTCGCGGTGGATCGCGTCGTGCCAATGATAATCGTGCGAACCGTCTTTACCACGGTACTGTTCAACCAAAGCAGGGTGATCGAATTCGACTCCCGTATCCTGGCCGGCGATTACGATGCCTTCACCCGATTTCCCGTACTGTTGCCAAACTTTTTCGGCCTGCGTGAAAGTGATGTTGTCGCCCACGGTCGAGGGTTGGTTCCTCCCGGAAATAAGCGCCATCTCAATGCGATCGCTGAGCGACGGAAGATCTAGACCAACGGATGGATTTGCGTAGATTTTCGCGACGTCTTCGCGCGCGGCAAGTTCGCGCACCAACGCCGAATCCGCGTTGAAGATCGCGATCATATTCGTGATGTAAAATCGACGGAACTTCGTGCCGGTTTTTGTTTCAAGGAATTTGACCAACTCGGCTTGGTCTTCGAGAGCGAGAGCCCGAAGGGAATCGTAAACACGCTTTTGGCGCTGGACGAGCGGAAGAGCTTGCTGTGAAATCGCGGAAAGATCGGCCTGCCGTTTCATTTTAACGATAATCGGGATCAGTCCGTTTGCGTCCAAAGCTTCTACGACGAATTCAGAAATTTTCGCCGATTCGATCGGAGCGAAGAGCGAGCGAGAAGCGAGGGCGCCGGTCGTGAGCGAAAAAAGGGCGGCGACGGCTAAGAAGCGAGTGGAAAATTTACGCATGAGCTCTCCTGGAGCGGGTGATTGAAGACGCCCGAAACTACCTTCGGTAGCGG
>CAZAKW010000378.1:0-2687 GCA_964485835.1 uncultured Bacteriovoracaceae bacterium | reverse complement strand
TCGCTCCGGCCGTTAGGTAAAGCACCCGTTCGGGCCGTCGCATCGAACCCTTTGGTGGATCGACGCGCATGGCTTCGGCTTTCGCCGAAGAGTAACTCACCATGAACGAGCCCATCAGCGCGAGAAGCGCGAGTACTTGGAGGACCGGGAGATCGCGATAGTGGATCACGAGACCACCAATAAAGAAAAATTCGACGTACCGATCAAGCGTCGCGTCGAGAATGGCGCCCGCTTCGCTTGTCGTATTCGTCATGCGCGCGACCATCCCGTCGAGCGAATCCAAAAATCCTCCGACAAGCGCGAAGATGCCGCCGAACCCGAAGTGGCCGAATGCCAGGCATATCCCCGCAAGCAAACCAAAGAAGACGGAGGTCCACGATACCGCGTTTGCGGAAACGCCCATCGCAACGAGCGCGCGCGCGATTGGCTGCATCCACCAATAACCCATTTCCATCAGGCCCTTGGAAAGAAGGGCACTGCCTCCTTGCTTATCGACGCGAGCGTAATGGGGTCGTCCCTTGACGACTAACCGGATCGCGTACGCGAGCGTGAGTACGGCGACGATGCCCAAAAGGACCAATGTGGATTTCAAATTATACGACGCTGAAAACAGCGCGCTTTGGAACTCGGACATACAAGGACAATAACGCGCCTGGGCTGAAAAATCGCCTGTTAAATGACAGTTTGATCAAAGCAAAAGGCCTCCCGTCGAATCGACCGGAGGCCTTTTGCTAAATTATTTTTTAACTTTTAAACGGATTTCGACTAAACGTTCTCGTTCTCGTCGACACCGTAATAGGTCAATCCTAAGTGGCTGATGATTTCTTCGCCGGCAAAGAAGCGCAGCGTGTTCTCAAGCTTGAGCATTTGGACCGAGAGGTCGTGCTCGGGACGAAGGCCCGGCTTGGTGATCGGCGCCTTCAAGTAGAAAGAGAGCCACTCTTGGATTCCGCGCATTCCTGCCCGGCCAGCCAAGTCCATGTACAGCGCCAAGTCGAGGGCGACCGGAGCGGCGAGGATCGAATCACGACAAAGGAAGTTCACCTTGATCTGCATCGGGTAGCCGAGCCATCCAAAGATGTCGATATTGTCCCAACCTTCTTTATTGTCTCCGCGCGGTGGATAGTAATTGATCCGCACGACATGGGAGATGTTCGAATAGAGCTCAGGGTAGAGTTCTTTCGAGAAGATGTCTTCGAGCACGCCGGACTTCGAAACTTCTTTCGCTTTGAAAGAGCCTGGATCGTCAAGCACTTCGCCGTCGCGGTTACCCAGGATGTTCGTCGAGTACCATCCGGCCACGCCGAGCTGGCGGTTGCGCAGGCCGGGAGCGAGCACCGTCTTGATCAAGGTTTGTCCGGTTTTGAAATCGGATCCCGAGATCGGGCAAGCCATTTCGTTGGCGAGCTCTTGCAGCGCGGGCATTTCCACGGAAACGTTCGGCGAACCGTTCGAGTAAGGAACGCGTTCTTTAATCGCAGCGTAGGTATAGATCTGCGAAGGCGAGATCGCCGGGTCGTTATTGCGCAAGCCTTCTTCGAAGCTTTTCGCCGTCGCGTGGACCGCGGTCGGCGGAGTATACACTTCGGTCGAAGCGCACCAGACCATCACCGCACGGTCGCACCCGTTGTTTTTTAGGAAGTCGCGGATGTCTTGGCGGAGCTGGTCGGCCAGATCCATTTTGGTTTTGCCGGTCTTGATGTGCGAGCCTTCGATGCGCTTGATGAAGTCTTTGTCAAAGACGGCTTTCATCGGTGTGATTTTTTGGAGCTCGTCTTTCACTTGCTCAAGCAGTTCTTTTTCGAGAACTTTCGCGTGCGAAGCGGCTTCGTATGCGTTTTCCGGGAAAATATCCCAGCCGCCGAAAACGATGTCGTTCAAATTCGCGAGCGGCACGAAATCTTTCACCGTCGCGTAGCGGTTCTCGGTGCGCTTGCCTAAACGGATTTTTCCCATCTGGGTGTGGGAACCGATCGGTTGGGAGATCCCTTTATTCACAGCGATCACGCCGGCGTAAAGGGTGGTGGCGACCGCGCCCATTCCGGGCGTCAGGATCGCAAGCTTCCCTTTCGCGGGAGCGATCGTGCGTGGTTTTTTCAAAGTCGAAGAGGTCGTATTCGTGGTGGCCATGGTGGCTCCTTCAGGTGGCGATCAGTAACGTAAGAATGACACGTCATACTGCTGTGTCGCGCTTTGGGCAAGTGCGTAAAAGGCGTTAGCCGCCCATCCGTTTTAGTTCCCCTTCGATTTCGGGTAGGATCCAAATTCAAAAGGCAACCACTTGAAATAGCGAAGGTATTTACAGCCGGTCGAAATTCTCGGAAATACCCGAACCTCTAAAAATTGGCTTTTCGCCGTTTAGGTTCCAACGACAAAAGGCAACGGGCACGCTGGGGACGGGATTTTTCCCGATCACCATGCGTGCCCGTATAGAGAACGTGAACGACCCTAACCAGGGTCACTCCGACTAAATTTCCGTCTCGAGGGCGTCGAGAATTTCCGTGGCATCGACATCTGAAATTGAATCAGACTCTGCGGCACGACGGGGATATCCCGACCCCGACCGAACAGGCGCGCAATAGAGATAAGCAGCCGCATTGTATTTCTTCTCAATCAAAGAGTCATATCGACTCAAAAAACTCGTGGTCGCTTCTCCTACCAAATTTCCTTGTTTCGTCTCTCGGAAG
>CAZAKW010000377.1:0-2700 GCA_964485835.1 uncultured Bacteriovoracaceae bacterium | reverse complement strand
CCGCTATTCTCCTTGCAATGGCATCATTTGCAGTCGAATGCGGTGCGCTCGTCATACTTATCCACAGTATGGGGCCCAGAGACTTCGAGTTCTTCCAAGCACTGTGGACACTTATCGCAGTGAATATCGGCGTAGCCATACCGCTAACCTTAGCGAACTTAGGCACCTTCGAGGCATCGATGGCGTTCGCACTCGACCGATTCGGAATTGGACTTGAATCAGCAATCGCCATCGCGCTCATTCACCATGTCGTGCAGATTGCCGCTGCCCTCTTTGCTGCAATGGGATTTGAACTATTACATCGCGCACGACGTAGTTTCGTTAAAATTTAATCTACAGAATCTGTCGCCGGCGTGAGTATCGGGGTCGATTGTACCGGCACCAGCGGTTCCGGATTCTTAAATTCATCCAAGAACGGGAACGCTCTCAATCGCACGAGCGCGTCTAGGACATCTATTCCGATATAAGTAAGAACGTTTTTGTAACCTGGCGCGCGATCGACCCCAATCGAGGCTCTACCGCTTAAAAACCCAAACGAAATTCCGCCAGTCGTGTGCACTCGAGCATTGTATCCCTGGAGCCGACCAGGTTCGACGTAAGTACCCCCGAAGAACGAGAGGCCCCAGGGATCCTTTTCAAGTAGTCGATATTCGACTCCGAGCCTCGGCTGGAGGCTGTATGAATCACCAGCAGGTGCCTTAGGAGCGGCGATCTGACGAGCGCCTTTCTGCTGCCCGAAAGTGACTAGAGCGCCGTGGATAAAGAAGTCCGACGATAACGCATGAGAAACGCCGAAGCTTAGCCGCCAAGGAATCTCGACCACCTTGAGGGCGTCTGGCTGATTGTCTCCGGTTATGGGCATGCTCGGACGAAACGAAATTGCGTACCTCGTTCGGTCATGAATGTACGTGCCGCCAACAGCAGCGGTCCATGCCGAGGCATGCGAATCAGTAACCGTGTGCCAATCGGCGCGAGCCGAAATGACCGACACTCCGATCGCGATGTGGTCGGTAAACCGGTAGGCACTTCCGAGATGGGTCTCCTGAACTTCGACGACGGTGCTTCCGTCCGTCTCTTGGGAAGGGAGCCGGTGCCCAAGGAATAGCCCAAAACGCGGGCTCGACAACAGTATGCCCTTCCCTTCTCCGCGCCGATACTCGCCATCAGAGTTCATCCGATGGTCTCTGACCCGGTCATTTTGCAATGAGAGGGAGATGGCCCATTTTTCAACGGTCGAGTTTGCGGGGTTATCCATAGCGCTGTGGATAGAGTCAGGCATCGCGAGCGACGCTCCCGCTAATCCAACCTGACGGGCATCCCCCAAGACGGTTGGGGACTCACCGCGCACCGCAGCGTTACCCGAGATGGAAATAGCCATCGCGACGAACGGCGAAACCAGTAGCGGGAACATCCGAAATGACACCATATTTTTGATCTCCTGAGAATATGCGGTGCCTTGCTCAAGCTCAATTTCTAAAAAAGAAATCGACCACCAGATTGATTCATCTACTTATTCTAAGACTTGCGCGAGTCTCCGCGCAGCTGCCCACAGTTTCGCGTGAATCACCGCGCGCACGTAAGTCCGCAGAACATATAGATTCACATAAGATCTGCGCCGGATGCCGCGCACTCTACGGAACGGTTGATTCTCACGAATTTAGCACCTGAACCGGCTTTCACGCATACTTTCATGCACATTGTTCGCGTGGCACACGCCACTGCCCTTCTTGCAATCTACTTCGATAGTAAACCGACGAATCGGTCGTCGGTGAAAACAAGAAGGAAGAAAACATGAAAGCAAAACTCAAGACCATAACGGGCCTCCTGCTCCTCGTCCTCCTCACGGGCTGCGGAACTTTAGAATGCGGAGGCCAATCTCCTCGCGACCGCGAGATCGAACGCCCGCACTTCGAACGTAATATCCGCTAACTCTGAAAATTTATAATCGGGGGATGAACATGAAATGGAATCGTGAAGAAAGGTCATACGACGTGCTCGACTGTATCGAAAGAAACTCGCCACCTGACCATAAGGAAAAATACCGCTTCGGGGATATGTACTCACTTAAAGACCACGCCATCGTCAGGAAAGCTGTTCAGTCAATGAACGATGACGACGAGTGCTGCGTGATCGTAGCCGCATTTTGGAACGACCTTTCGTTTCAAAAAATTGCCGAGATGTTAAGCATTCCGGAAATCGAAGTCCTTCGAATCTACAAACGGGCGTTGAGGCGGATTCGAGAGTTTTGCCTGAAAGAGCAAAACTTCAGCCTCTCACCCCAGGCTCATCTTCCGAAGGCGGCCTAAACTAGCCACTTTCCAGATAAAACACTCTATCTCCTCTTCCATTTTAAACTTTGCGGGCTCGTGTCCGCTCAACGAAACAGGAAATGCATGATCCAAAATCAGAATCAAAACAGTCCAAAGAAAACAACCATCTATCGCTTCGATATCTTCAAAGGGGAGACGTTGCCCGATGGACGAGTCCAGAAAATCAAGTCCGTCGGAAGTGCGTACCTTCGTGAAGGGTTGAGTACCTATACGGTCCATCTTAAAACTCTTCTGAAGGACACCTTCTACCTCCTTCAGAATACGAAATCACCACAGCCCGATTTCGTGATTCTGACCCGGGAAACGTCTCGCGATCCGAACCGGAAATATTTCTGGAACCATGTCGGGGAAGCGAACGTCCTCGATGGAC
>CAZAKW010000376.1:0-2709 GCA_964485835.1 uncultured Bacteriovoracaceae bacterium | reverse complement strand
ACGCGTCCGCCTGGACCACCGTTTCCATCGCCCCCTGCAAATGCAATGGTCGAGGCCGCGGTTAAGCCGAACACGATCAGTAACGTCCCTAATGTTTTCATAGTTCCCTCTCTGAAACGTAAGCGGTCTATCGGCCCCACTATTTCGGGCTATTATTCCGAATCTGGTTCTAAGCGGCTGTAGAGTTTTTTGAGATGTTTAAGATGCCTAGCCGGTGAGAGCCGGCTGTAGATTTCCTCGAAGACGTCTTGGGTAAGATGATTGAATGCAGCCTCGGACCCTTCTAAAATATATCCGCCATTTTCTTTTCGTGTGGCTCCGACCACAAGATGAAATGCGTCTTGATGGAGACCACGGATCGCATTCAGCGCATCGCATTCACCTTCGGTGATAAAGAACGTTTCTTTCTCTGGCATATTTTTAATCCTTTATACGGGAAATCGGGTCCCTTGGTTTAAAAGAAGCGAGGCGAGCTGCTCATAGTCTTCCCCGGTTTTCGCAGTCGGAAGGCGCCTGAAGATCTCGGTGAGCGCCTCGAAGGGATTCTTCCCGTTTAACTTCGCCGTGATCGCAAGGCTGTAAAGCATACTCGACGCGTGGGCGCCGGGGACGGTGTCGCAAAACATCCAGTTTTTCCGGCCGATCGCAAATTTCCGGATCGTCCGTTCGATCCATCCGTTATCGATCTCGTAGCGGCCATCGGAGAGGAACGCCGTCAGCTCGGTATACTCCGTAATAAAGTAGTGCATCGCGTTTCCGACCGGACTCGATCTCGGCACTTTTTCGATGCGCGCCTCTATCCACTGTTTTATGGCTTCCAGTGACGGCGCGATTTCCCGGTCTCGTATTTCCTTTCGCTCGGCCGGCGTGAGCCCGAGTTTCTTGTAGGACTCTTCCTTGTCGTAAATCCACTTGAACAGAGCGAGCGCTTCGGACGCGTAGCCCGGCGCCTTCTTTCCGATCAGGAACGCCTCGTGAAACCGCCGGCGCGAATGCATCATGCAGCCGAGAAGTTTTAACTTCGTCTGGTCGAGCGCTCCGTATCCGCGGTGCGCGTCTGCCTGCAGCGCTCCCTCGTATCCTTCCATGAGTTTCTTCGCGATCTTTCCACCGCCCGACGGATCGTAGTCAAAGAGCACGACCCCGAGCTCAGGGCTTCCCCTGGCCCACATGAACGATTTTTTCTCGGGCCTCCGTCCAGGCTCTTTAAGGACCTGGACGCTCGTCGCATCGATCGCCATATAGCCGCTCTCAAACGCCTTGTCCTGAAGCAGGTTATAGATCGGCATCAGCTGCTCCGTCAGTCCGACGAGCCATCTCGCCATGGTTCCACGGGTAATCCCGATCCCTTGGAGCTTAAACTGCTCTTCTAAGCGGTAAAGGGGCAACGCTTGAAAGAATTTCGAATAAACGATGAAGGCGAGAAGCTCCGGCGTTGCGATCGTGCCGGGTAAAATCGAATTGCTCTTCGCCTGAGCCATGTGTCCGTCGCACGTCTCGCAGCCGTACTTCTTTTTGATTTCGACGACGACGGTGCTTTGCGCCGGGATGGACTTTAACTTTTCCGTTCGCTCTTCACCGATCTCCTTTAGCCGTGTTCCATCGTGCGGACACGTCTTCTCGGATTCCGGGAGATCGATGATCTTTTCCTCGCGTGGGAGATTCTCCGGAAACGGATTTTTTGGGGCTCGTCCTTGCTTCTTTTTCTTCTCGTACGTAACGGTGATCGTCTCGCTCTCGCCAGACTGATCGGGAAGTGCCGAAGCCTCCCGTTCCAGCTCGTTAAATACGAGCTGGTCCACGTTTTCGAAACGCTCCGACTTACTCCCGAACTTTTCGCGTTTAAGAAGAAGAACCATTCCACGAAGTCGCTCGACCTCGGACTTCAGGATATTATTTTCGTCTAGAAGTTGGGCTTCGAGGTTCGACATCCGTGAACAATTTCTATCAGACTACGGTCTCGAAGTGAACATCGCGAAAGCGAGTGAACACATTTATTCCATCGAGGAGCGACTCAAGATCCTTCAATTCGATCTTCACCGTGTCGTCATCTTCATTTGCCGGCCACGGGAACCGCGAATCCTCGAGCCGTTTTAACCAAAGCGCGAATCCGCTGCGGTCGAAGTAGATCATCTTCAAATGCGTCCGGCGTTGGTTAGTGAATATAAAAAGCGACGACGTCCGTAGATCAAGCTTCATCTCCGCCTGGACGATCGCCGTTAACCCGTTGATGCTTTTGCGCATGTCCACGGGAGCGCGGTGGATATAAAGACTCTCGAACTCCGCGATGGATTTCATTCGCGCGCCGCCATCAGAGCCGCGATAAATTCCGCCGTCCAACGCGGATCGGGGAGGCTTCCTGTCCGGGGACGAACCGCTGAAGCCATCGACAGAGCCTCCGGTGCCAGGCTTTCGATCTTTACGAACGCCTTCGGCTCTAGGACTCGGGACTTCGTCGCTCCGAATTTCTTCTTCTCCGCACGAAATACGCGGGGATCGAGCCCGTTCCGGCGACAGTACTCCGCGTTCGAGCCCGGGAACTCGAGCGCCCCTGAAATATGCGCTCTCCACGCCGCTTCGTCGTCGTGGGAAACCGGTCCATTCACTTCGTTCGTATTCGTCGCTTCCATCGGGGTTCTCCTTTTTGGAAGCGGAGTATATTACACGATGTCGCGGCTAGCTATGCAGTGGGTCGGATGTAGCGCTTAC
>CAZAKW010000375.1:0-2730 GCA_964485835.1 uncultured Bacteriovoracaceae bacterium | reverse complement strand
TGCCGATCCGCTCAAGCGCATCGCGAATCCTCGGCCACAGCGTGCGGGCTAACCAAAACGTCGCGTCTCGATTCGGCGGGTGGCGGAAGTTTCCAATGGATACGAAGTGGCGACGGTTTTTGAATTCCCTCCACTGGAGCCGGTCCGTCGGCGGATAAGAAAAACCCAAACCCAAGAGGAGCGCCGGATCGACGCCGAATCCGGCTTGGAGCAGGTGCTCCTCGAACGTCGAAAGAACCAGCGTTAGATCCGAGCGATAAATGGCTGCGAGTTCACGCAGACAGTCCGGAGTGTCGATCCCTTCTAGCGAATCGTAAAGACGATCGAGATTCTCGGCCGAAAGCGAGGCTCCTTCACGAAGGTCGGGCGATAAATCCGTTTCCTTCAAGGCGACGGCCAACCAATCGCCCCGAACGCGTCGTAAAAAATGGAGATCAATCGTATCCAAAACCCGTAGCGCATCGGGTGCGTGTTCCGCCACTCGCCACCCAAATTGTTCTTCCGTCACGAATCGATCGAAGACGACGACCGCCGGGGCAAGTTCGCGCAGCTTCGTGTCGAACGTGGGATCGTTTGGTCCGATCTCCCAGGTTTCGATCCCGCGCTTCGCAAGCCGTGCCCCAAATCCGTTCTGGTCCGAAGCCGATGCGAAAACGATACGGTCGCCACGAGAAAGAAAATCCTCGATTAGTGCGAGCGTACGAACCCCTGCGGCGCTTGAAGTCGGTTCGGGAAATACGGGACCTATCATTAGAATCGTACGCATAAGTTATTTTTAGCCGCTCCCGCTTCGGTTTCCCTTAACACGGGCGGGGGAGTTGGCCTAGAGTAGTGGGCATGACGCACTCGCTAGAACTTATTGCGACCTTTCTTTTCGGAATGGCGATTCTGCATACTTTCCTTGCCAGTAAATTCCAAAAAATCGCGCATCATGCAAAACCCGAATCGATTCGCCACAATCTCTTTCACGTCTTGGGCGAAGTCGAAGTCGTTTTCGGGATCTGGGCCGCTGTCTTCGTGACGATCTTCGCGGCGATGGAAGGCACCGCCCAGGCAATCGCGTACATCGATAGTGTCGATTTCACCGAAGCGGCGTTCGTGTTCGTGATCATGGCCGTCGCGGCGACTCGGTCGATCCAAGCGCTTACCGCTTGGGGCATTGAACAATTCGCGAAGTCCATCGTCCGCGTCTTGCCTTTCTTAAACTCTCACCAAGCGTTCTATCTCGTCACTCTCATCCTTGGCCCTCTCCTCGGCAGTCTCATCACCGAGCCCGCGGCGATGACGGTCTGCGCGTTGATTTTGAAGGAGCGTTTTTTTGATTTGCCGATCACCGATCGATTCAAATACAAAACCATCGGCCTCCTCTTCGTGAATATTTCGATCGGCGGCGTCCTTACCCACTTCGCCGCCCCGCCGGTCGTGATGGTCGCATCCACTTGGGGGTGGGACACGCCGTATATGTTCACCCATTTCGGATACAAAGCGATCATCGCCGTGTGCCTGAATACGATACTGACGGTTTGGATGCTTCGGAAAGAATTCCACGCCCTTCCTAAAACGACCCTCGTCCACGCGCAGCGCTCAAAAACTCCGGTTTGGATCACGCTTCTTCATATCGCGTTTCTATTCATGGTCGTTTATACCGCCCACCACATCGCCGTATTTCTTGGGATTTTCCTGCTCTTCGTCGGCGTGATGTCGATCACCGAACCCCACCAGGACCGCCTCCAGCTTCGCGAGTCGATGCTCGTCGGATTCTTTCTCGGCGGACTTGTCGTGCTCGGCAAGCCGCAGGCTTGGTGGATTGCGCCTTTGATCACGTCGCTTTCGGAGCTCCCGCTTTACTTCGGCGCGACCGCGCTGACCGCATTCACCGACAACGCCGCGTTGACCTTTTTAGGCGCGCAGGTTCCCGATCTCTCCGACTCGCTCAAGTACGCGCTGGTCGCGGGAGCCGTCACGGGGGGCGGACTCACCGTGATCGCCAATGCTCCCAATCCCGCGGGCTACGGAAGTCTTAAAGAACACTTCGGTAAAGAAGGGATGAGCCCGCTAAAACTCGTACTGGCGGCGCTGATTCCGACCGTGATCGCTTCGTTCTGTCTTGAGGTCCTTTAGTAGCGAACCCTCTCCCAAGCGCCGAGAAATCGGTCCAAGGCCGCCTGCGAATTCGGTTCGGCGTCGACGCCGACCGCACGTAAAGCGTCGAAGAGTTTAGGGAGATCCTCGCCTTGGTAGAACCCTTTCTCAAGGAGCGACCGATCGACGCCGGCCGGTAAATCGGTGCACCCGCCGCGGAGACCGCGCACCGGGGCGTTGAAATCACTGCCGAGGGCGACCGCTTCGGGAGTTTTCGTGATCTCGACGACGCGGTTCCACTCGGCGGCGAAAGCTCGAATTCCTTCGCGGCACTCCCCTTGTAGAATCCCCAGATGTTTTTCGAGTGGTCGCGTAAGGTCGTCGGTCGGTATCAGTCCAACCAAGCCGCCGGTCGTGCGGACGCGTTCGAGGGTAAAGTTCGGAACCGATCGTTCGTTACCCGCGATTTCCCGCAGTTTCGTGTGGGTGACCAGCGAAGGTTGTCCCACACGATCGAGTACCTCGACGATTTCGCGCTGGGCGCGGTCGGAGGAATGGGCCAGATCGATCCACACCCGTTTTTTTACGAGCGCCTCAAGCGTCGACTTCCCGAAACTCGAAAGCCCGTAAGGATTCACGTACGCGCCC
>CAZAKW010000374.1:0-2751 GCA_964485835.1 uncultured Bacteriovoracaceae bacterium | reverse complement strand
GGTTACCCGCCAAGCCCAAACCTACGGCGCGCTTTTACCAGCTTTCCACGGGGCGGGATGGCTTGAGGGATACGTGGAAATCATCCGCCAAGGACTGCGCGAACTGCGCAGTCATGAACGCGGAAACTACCCGCGCTTGGCGGATTCATTGAAAACGATGAAGGGGATGCTCGCCGTCGAGTGGCAGTCCTAACGGTTCTTTCCCGGAGCGTCCGAATCTCGATTTGATTCCGGCGCCGGAGTCGGCGAAGAGGTTCGTGTGTTGCGGCCCGATTGGTAGGTCCGCGTGGAATCTACGAATGGAGCCGTCGTCGTGCGCCTTTTCTCGCCGGGAACCGGCGGCTTGGTCACCGACCGATGGATAAATTCCGTCGTAGACGGATCGGCCGCTTCTTGCTGGGACGGCGGTACGCCAATAGGTCCATTTTTCGAAGCCGGGGCACCGACTTCGACCGCGAACGCGGAAACGGCGACAAAGACGATCGCCAGCGGGATCAGAATCTGAATGGCTTGGGGTGGGTGCACAGGTTCCTCCGGTTCAAAAAAGGTTCTTCAAAAAAATTTTGCTCAATCACGCCGTTTCGCTCAATCACACCGTTAGTCGCCTCTCGACTAACGTCCCGATGTACTGCCCGGTCCAGGCCCGTGGGGTTCGCCTTTCCGAATGCTTTCTGCGGGCGGCAAGGGCCCGGCAGGCCGGCGATTCCTCAGCGTAGATTCGTCGATCCTTTCGGACCGGTCCTTGGTTAATGGGGTTTTTTTGCTCGCTGACTCGGCTCCTTTTTTCGTACCGACGAGGAGCTGACGGGTCCGTTCATCTTCCAAGTTTTTATCTTCATCCTTCTTTTTCTTCATCCTCCCGAATACTGCGACATTCGCGCCGATGCTCACGGGGCTTTTTTACCCCAATAGGCGCCGCTCGAGGTGGCGCTGGGTTTGCAGTTTATTTAGGGCATGAATACGCGTGTGAGGAAAATTCGTTACGCTGTGGTTGGCTTGGGAAACATCAGCCAGGAGGCCATGCTTCCTGCATTCAAGCATGCGAAAAAAAATTCGATTTTAGCTGCCCTCGTATCGAGTGATCCGAAAAAGCTGAAAACCTTGGGGAAACGCTACGACATTGAAACGCTCTGTGGATATGACGCTTACGAAGAACTTCTGACGAGCGGTCAAATTGACGCCGTCTATATCGCGACCCCGAATTCGACGCATATGAAATTCGCGACGACGGCCTTGAATCACGGCATCCATGTTCTTTGTGAAAAGCCGATGGAAATCGACGAAGCCGCCTGTCAACAGATGCTCCGTGCATCCGAAGAAACCGGGGCGCGACTGATGATCGCCTATCGCCTTCACTTCGAAGCCGCGAACCTCGATGCGATCCAAATCGCGCGCTCAAAACGGCTTGGTAAACTGCGAATCTTTACTTCGAGCTTTGCGATCAATGTTCGCGACCGCAAGAACATCCGTCTCCAATCCGACCTAGGAGGCGGGCCTCTTTTTGATATCGGCATCTACTGCATCAACGCGACCCGGTACCTCTTCGGCGAGGAGCCCCTGGAAGTCTTCGCGACCGCGGCTTCGGGGCACGACGAACGTTTCTTGGAGGTCCATGAAAATGTCGCGGCTACCTTACGCTATCCCGGGGGGAAAATTGCGACTTTCAACCTGAGCTTCGGAGCGTACGACACTTCCAGTTACGAACTGATCGGGACCCAAGGGCGCCTTCGACTCGAGTCGGCCTATGACTACGCGAAACCGATGACTTTGGAGATTTCGACGAAAAAGAAAACGACGCGAAAGAAATACCCGAAACGCGACCAGTTCGGGCCCGAGCTCCTCGCCTTTTCGGAGGCGGTCCTCAAGAATAAACCAATCCAGCCCAGCGGGGAAGAGGGCTTGGCCGACGTTCGAATCATCCAGTCTCTTTACGAATCGATCGAAAAGAAAACTCCGATCACTTTGGCGCCGTTCTCTGCCGACGAACGTCCAAACCCTAAAAACAAAATCACTCGTCCGCCAGTTTCCCGCACCCCGCTCGTGCATGCGAATAGTCCGGGCGCGACAACGCACTAGTCGATCCTTAAATCTCTTCAACCCTGTTCAGAAAGTCTGAGGTCATCATCATGGAAACCTGGCCCGTCGCAACCGCAACTCCGCTCGTCGGTGCATTATTCGGCGTGATTTTCGCCGTCGGAATCATCGCCATCATCTATTTCCTGAACCGCGCCGTCCGTCGACGCTTCAAAGCCACGGGAGACGACGCCCGCATTGAACGCGAAATCGAAGCGGGGCACACTCTCCATGCCGACGGTGTTCTCGGACGCCGCCATCCAGAGGAAGGAGGGCAGCGCCTTAAACAAGAAAAGACACCGAACCTCGATGGGAAGTTCAAAGGTGACGGAAAGCTAAACGACGTGAGTGACTTCCGAAATCGTCCAAACGCCTGATCCAAGTCGTTTGAAAGCGAATTTAAAAAAGAAGGCGGACCCGTGAGGGCCCGCCTTCTTTTTTAAGGCCTGACTTTGGCCGGAGCCGTCGTCTCTCAAACTTTAGGAGACGTTCTTTTCCATAAGCTTTTTCGAACCGACGACAGCACCGTACCCAATGGCTCCCAGAAGAACCACGGCTCCCAGAACGATGGCTGGATTTTGCTTCACGTACTGTCCCGCGTTTTTCAAGGCCCCTTTGGACCAATCCGTGATGCGGTCAAAGTCCATCCCGACGCTCTCGTCGGTCAACTCTTTGCCT
>CAZAKW010000373.1:0-2774 GCA_964485835.1 uncultured Bacteriovoracaceae bacterium | reverse complement strand
AATGCCTCAACTCAATGAAGGTAGATCCCGATACGGCATTCGGGGGAGTGCACTCATGAAGTCAAAATCCACGGGCGATTCGGTCTCAGCGTTCATCTTTCGTAGCTGGGTACTCATTCTCATCAGCTCTCCGTGCGCCTGGGCGAAGCTCGAGGGGCAATTTACCCTACGCGCGAGAGACCAAACCCCGTCTCGAGTAAAAAAGGATCGCCGGAAAGTACCTTCGGACTGGAACTGTTCGATCGAAGGAAGGAGTAAGTTCTTTGAGCATCTACCTTCTCATTCGGGAGCGGTTGAAAAAACTCAGGTTGGAAAGACCGAAACACAAACCATCCCTTCTCAGGAGTTTGATTCGAAGGGCGAGTTGAAAACTTTAAGCTACAAACGGGATCTGTCGAAAATGTTCGACGCCGAAGTGACTTTCGTGGAGACGTGCACCTCGCCAGTCGTCTACGAAAAATGTACCCTCGAATCCAAGACTGATGCAAACGGTGACGTCGTTTTAGTCGAACAGTGCTCGATCGTAAGTGGCCATCAAGTCGCAGAACTTGCGTGGAAATGCAATTACAACTGGGGTCCGAACTTCCCGCAGGAAGAAGTTCACCAAACTTGTTTCCCCGGTGCGACGACGCTGGTTAATCCGAGCAACCTAGGGACAAAAATTATCTCTCAGTCGAACGTAAACGCCTCTCAGATGATGGACGAATACGTTCGGCGACGACTCTTTGGGACCAGTATTCGCATGGACAGCGCTCGACAGAGTTTTGATAAGAAACTCTGTGAAGGAAATCCGGGTGCGGGGGCAGTAACTGTGCATTTCGAGCAAGGGCTGGACTTCCTTTGGGGGGAACGGCCCAAATTTGAATTCGATATCACTTTGGATGGCAAGACGACCTTCACTTTAGCGTCGGAAACGGGAAGCTTAAATCATGACGTTCTTTACTGCACGACTTTGCCCGCGGTTAGCGTACGCATTTCCGCTCGCCAAATGGGCAGACTGGCCGTTGGCCACTATCGTCCTGTCGGTATCGACGCCGTCTCTCTTGTCCGAACGGCGCCAGGGAATGTGGGTGAGATTTCTTTCGAACGGACTAACGCTATCGCTAAGTGGTTCGTAGACAAAAGCACGATCCAAGTTTCGATCAACGATGGCGATTCGGACTCGCAGTTGCTCGAACAAGTCGCCCGGCAGGCGAACAAAATCAATTCCATCAATCGCAATCCAAAAGATTATACGGGGGGTATCAGTGAACTGGATGCTTTGCGAATCTGGAGTACTGAGGTCGGGCCAGACAGAGACCCGAAGAAAGTTCGGGCCGGCACCCTCGGCGGGGGGGACTTCGGTGGGAGTGGTGGGGGCGGCGAATTCTAATCGCGCCCCGGATTCAATATTAGACTCTCTAAGCAGCTCTCTGGCGCGAGAAGAGGTGTCAGAGATCGTCCTCTCGCTGCCGCTCGAGTCCTTGCCCGCTTTCCTGCAAGAACTTCTCGGCTTCCCTTGGGCAGCGAAGACGAACGAAACCGAACGAACGGTGGGGATCGGCTTCGAGTTGCTCATAGCGTTCCTTCATCCGGTCGTAGGTCTGGATCGTCCAGAGAAGGATGGATTGCCGGGTAAAGAAAGTTTTGAAAAGTGATTCGCGGTTGCCAGTGCCCGCCCAGAGTTCCTCGCGCTTCAGGCCGCGAATGATCGCACGTTGGACCGCCTGATAGAGCACTCGCGAAAAACTGTAGTCGAGCCAGATTACGGTAGTCACCTGCTTCCACTTCACGGGTTGGGCGCGATTATAGTTTCCATCCAGTACCCAGAGCGAGCTGCGCGAGAGAGTGTCTTCGATTCTCTTGAAAAAAAACGCTTCGGTGGGTTCTTTCCAGTTGGGCTCCCAGAATAGGAAGTCGAGTTCGATGTAGGGGGCGTTCAGCCGACGGGCTAACTTTTTCGCAAAAGTCGATTTGCCGCTTCCCGATGTGCCCACGATATTCACTCGTTCTAATGAATGCTGGGCAGGAGTTGGATTCATTGCAGTCATGGCCTCCTTTCTTTCTCGGGATATCGATTGGTTTACCTGATGTGTCACCATTGCCTTATGCGGTCCGACTCTTATTCTAGCGACAGGGCAATGAGTATAGTGAGTATCCGGTTCGTCATGTGTTTCCTCTATCGGGGTAGGGCATCGGCACTACGGCTTAGTGATTCCCTCGCGCTCGGATTCGCATTTCTTCTTCCGTGAGGTCTTCGAAGCGGGAAGAGATGGCCCAATGAATACCAAACGGATCTTCGATCTTCGCGATCCGGTCGCCATAGAATTGGTCAGTAGGTTCGCCCCGGGATTGAGCTCCCGCTGCGAGGGCTCGGCGGTAAGTTTCGTCGCAGTTTTCGACGTAGATCATGAGCACTAAGGATTCGGCTGGGTTTTCTTCGTTTGCATCGGAGAACATGAGGGTGGAATCGCCGATTTTTACTTCGCCATGCATGATCGGTCCGCCGGGCGGACCCATTCGACGTTTCTCCTGCGCATCAAAAACATTCTTCACGAACTCGATGAACTCGCCCGCACGGGGAAGGGTGAGGTACGGCATCACGCGGTTGTACTGACTTGGAATCGGGATGACCTTCATAAGTGATCTCCTTTTGGGCTGGGAAAACTGAGGGCGGGAACTCAATTCAACGCATTTTTTCGGTGCGTTCGGAATAGCACAGATTCCCAAGCTTTGAAATTATAGATGTGCCCTGGTCGGGTAGGGGTCCTAACTCAGCGCACGTGCCGGTAGTG
>CAZAKW010000372.1:0-2807 GCA_964485835.1 uncultured Bacteriovoracaceae bacterium | reverse complement strand
AAGGCGTGAAGCTCAAGATCTCGACCTTCAATCGCCCGCATCCAAATTCGATCATGACCAAAGGCAAAATCACCGGGCAATACGTGACTGGAGTGATCGCCAAGCAAGAAGCCAAAAAACAAGGATTTGACGAGGCGCTCCTCTTGGATCCGGAAGGCTTCTTGGCCGAAGGCTCCGGCGAAAACCTCTTCATGGTGAAAAATGGGGTCGTGAAAACGACGCCGCTCACCTCCGTTCTGAACGGGATCACCCGTCAGACGGTGATCCAATACTTCAAGCATCAAGGGATCGAAATGGTCGGCGAGCGTTTTACGCGCGACGAACTTTACTGCGCGGACGAAGCGTTTATGACCGGCACCGCGGCCGAAATCACGCCGATCCAGAGCGTGGACGGACGGATGATCGGCGCCGGAAAACCGGGCGAGCTATCGCGAAAACTCCAAGCGGACTACCAAAAGATCGTGCGCGGCGAATTGAAGCTGCCTTATATGAAAAACTGGTGGTCGGCGATTCGCTAAGCGTCGCCGCGGCGAAACGAGGCATCGACGATGATGGTCGGCACGGGACGCATCGTCCTGGATTTCTACAACAATACCGAAGCGCCAAAAAAGCGCCGCCTACTCGAGGAGCTTTGCGCCGATCTTCGCAAGAAGTTCAACGTCTCCGCACTCGAAGTCGCCGACTTCGACGATCCCGAGCGCTGCGTGATCGGATTCGCGGGCGTGATCCCCGAGAATTGGAGAACGCCGTCGGCAAAAGCTTTCGTCGAGAAGATCGCGGCCGAAATCGACAAAACCGCCTTCGCGCGGGTCACCGTCGAGGATCTCGAACTTCTTGAGCACGGCGGTACGCCTGGTTACGAACGAGATTAAATTTTAATCCGGGCATACTTTTAATCCCGACCGCTTAAACTCGAAAATTTTCGCTCGATCTTTTTTATCCTACACGTATTGAACGGCTTCCACTATCCTCTAGGGACCAGGCGCTCCTCGCGCCCTTTTTCCGGCCGAAAGGCCGAAGATCCTAGGGAAGGGATTCCATGCCGTTCACACGTAAGATCCAGCTCTCCGCTTCTCATGCCTCCGACCCCGCCACGACGCTTTACCGAATCGAACGCCACCTCCAGCGCCGGGACTTCAAACCGAAGCGTCAAGAGAAGGCCGTGGTTCTGCAACTTTTCAGTTGGAGCGAACTTCTTTCCGCCAAGGAAGCCGATCGTTTCAGCTGGGATTCCGTGACTCTCGAACACCAGGACGGGACACTCCGCTTGGATTTCAAATACAACTGGATCCTCCAGGCGTTCGCCCACTTCGCAATGACGATTTTTGTGACCGCGTTTATGAATCGTTTCGGTAACCCGGAAGCGATCATCCCGATGATTGCATCGATGAATCTCGCGCTCGGAATGTGCAGTTTCGTTTGGGCCTATCTCTACGCGGGAAAGTTCACCGCCGAAATCGCGGAGATCGCATCCGACGAACGGGCTCCCGCGGTATGGGGAAAGTCCGCTTAACGCCCCGACCCTGTCGGTCGATTATCGCCCAAAAAGACTTTTGAGATCGACCAAATCGATCGCCAAAGTGCCGTGAAAGCCGCCCGCCATCGTAAAAAAAGCGTCTCGTTTATCCGGCGTCCCTTTTCCAGAACGAGAATCGTAAACTTCCTTGCCCAGCCCAATCAGGATTGAAGTTCCGACGCCGATTAAGGCGGCCTTCAGCGCGTAATTCGGAGTGCTCTTACGAAGTAAGAGTTTCGCCGCGCCCGTCGCGCCAGCGCCGATCACGACCCCTGCGAGGTAGTGCCGTTTCTTGTCCATCGGCAAATCGGTTCTCAAGACGAGAGCGGAAGACGCAAGCACTCCCGCCGAAGCCACCACGGAAAGGGCCTCCATCCCGCTTCGCTGCATCGGACGGGTGTCGTAAATCAAGCTCCCGGAACAATCGAAAGAATGCGCTCTATTCACTCGATCAGCCTTTGAAAATCGGCTCTCTCGAATCACGTCCATCAAGATATACGTTTGGCCGTCAACTTCCATCTCGGACGACTGATCGATTCGGAATTCCATCGCGCTATCCGGGGGGCTAGGGACGGGAGTCGGCTCGGAAGCGACCGCCGTGCTTGTGATTGCAAAGACCAAGGTTACCAATGGGCTAAAGGCCACCGCTCTCCTTAGTCGTCCCCTGAGAATTCGTTTTCCCACTCGGACGAGTCGGTGGAATCTTTTCCAAGATCTTTTCGACGTTCTTCTCTAAATTTCCGCCCACGCTCGGGGAGCTGGGTTGAGAGGTCGTTTTTGAATGACACTCTCGCAAACGGTCGATGTTAAGACCACTTTGCTCAAGCACATAAGTAGCAAGCGTTGCGGTCGGCCGAGTCGCGCAATAGGCGATCGCCTCACGCCAATCCCAATTTTTTAGTCCGGGTCCAACGAGTGAGCGAGCAAATACATAGAATCCATCGGCTAGATCTAGCTGCGCATCCCGTAGGGCTCCGGCCTTCGCCTTAGCATCGTAAAATTTGGCCACTGCCTCCGGAGCGTAGTCTGTCCCCTTTGCGTTTATCAGTCGTTCAGCCTCGTTTATCTCCGAGCAGGGAATCCACGGAGTATCTTCGCCGGCTTGTACCGTCTTCACCAACGTCCCGGCCAAAGACAGGCTTGCGCCAACGAAACTGAGTAAGAAGAACCCGAACGAGTTTATACGCATGGACACGACCCCTTTCTGCCCTATCGGAGTTCCCCATCAAATCTTGAACCCCCGAGGTTGGAAATTTTCCTTTAAAATCCAAGCTTTTATCCATTGACGGCT
>CAZAKW010000371.1:0-2808 GCA_964485835.1 uncultured Bacteriovoracaceae bacterium | reverse complement strand
GAGGCGGGTGTCTTTCCCCACGACGATTTTTGCCCGTCTCGTGCCTCCTTTGCACTCCAACCCCCGAATGCCGACGGGAAGCGAGGTTTTTCCGTGCAGCTCGGGGTTCGTTTGCAATACGTGGGCGACCGTTCGTCCGATGGCCATCGCCATCTCCCCGGTCATCGGCCATACATTGGCCAAACCGCGTACGCCGTCCGTGCCAAAAAGTTTCTTTTGATTCATGAGTCGCCCAGTCCTAATCGTCGGTCTTAATAGAGCGTGACCCGCACCGTTTCCGGAACCACCCGGACCATTCCGATATTCGGCGGCAGAGTCACGTTCAGCCTGGAGGTGTATCGTCCCTTGGTCTTCCCTTTCAAGTCGATCGAAACGCCGACTTGGCTTGGATCCAGTTTCTGGATTTCCTCCGGGTCCATCCTTACGTAAACCACAATCGCGGGTTCGTCGACCCGCGCCTTATGGGAAGATTCGACGCGGATGTCGGAGCTGCGGATCCGAATCTTGTAGTTCGCCTGCACGGCCGCGACTTCAATAGAGATGCGGGGCGCCGGTCCGCGGATTTGGACGCCCAGTCGCGTGAGATCGAATTGAGCTTCCGCCTCGAGATTGGTCCGAATCTGGGAAAGATCGATTGGAGTCGTGGTCGCGTCGGTAATCCCTTCGATCCGGCTCTCGGGACCCCGTATCTTGATCGTTTTCGGCGTGATCTCGGCCCGTTTCAATACGTAGCCTTCTGGCAGCGAGCCGCGCGTCTCAAGCCGCACCGGGACGTCTTTCGTCTTTTGGGGTTCCAGCTTCACGATCATCGACGACGGGTTCACCTGCAGAACCCGTACGCCAATCGGCAGGCGGATATTGTCGGCAAAAAACCGGTAAGTGACAAGCCCGGCCTTGGCCCCGGAAAGATTCACCCGAATCGGATCTTCGGGACGATCGAGGATCGCTCGCAAAAACGCCTTCGGCCCTGAAAGTCGAAAGACGACTTTATCGGGAACGTCGTTACTGACGACGAGATCGTTCGGGGTTGTAATCGCAATCGGGATTTCTTTAGCAACCTCGACCGCGCGCGAACCCAAAACGACAATCCAAAGGACCACGGCCACGATCACGGAAACGACTTTCGCGCCAGTATTGCCGCTGAATAAAGAAAAGAGCGGGTTCATGAGCGGTCCCGCCGATGATCGTCTCGACGCTCGCGCACGTTCGAAAGCCATCCGCGCATCCGACGCGGCAACGACTCGTTCGGACGCGAGAGTTCAAGCAAAGCGGAAAGACTCTGCACCATTTCGCTTTCGTTCAAATTCGTGATGATCTTACCGTTTTTAACGAGGTGGGCTTCGCCGGCTTCCTCGGAAATCAGGATGACGATCGCGTCCGAATCTTCGGTGATTCCAAGCGCCGCACGGTGACGGGTACCGTAGCGTTTGTCGATGTTCGGATCTTTCGAAAGTGGGAGAAAACATCCGGCGGCGGCGATCCGCCCTCCGGTGATAATTACGGCGCCATCATGGATCGGAGAGGTCGGCACGAAGATCGAATAAATCAATTCGGCCTTTACGGTAGCGTCGAGTTTCGAGCCCGTCTCGATGAAATTCTTAAGGCCCGTCTCGCGCTCCAGAACGATCAAACCGCCGATTCGTTCCTGGGCAAGTCGATTCGCGGCACGTGCGATTTCGTCGACGTTAGCGCGCGCGATCTCGCTAGAGGCCGAAGAAAAGAACGGATTTTTACCGACGTTAGTAAGAGCTCGACGAAGATCGTCCTGGAAGAGAACAATCACGATCAAGACGAGATAATCGAAAAAGTGGGACAACAACCAATGGGTTGTAAAAAGTTCCAAGGCGCTTGAGAGAAAAAACCCAATCGACAGGATTCCAAGCCCCGTCAGCATTTGCATCGCACGGGTGCCTTTGATTAGAAGCAGAACACGGTAAACGATAAACGCAACCAAGGCGACGTCGAGCAAGTCGATGAGCCGCACGCTCGACTGCAAATTGATCAGTAAATCCCGCACCCGTTGTTTTTCCTACCCTCCGGCCGGTGTCGCCCCTCCTGGCGTCTCTCCCGTCCGTCTGCACTGCGTTTGTACGATTACGATATGGACGAACTACTCTAGCTGACACTTCACGACTGAATGAACCTTTTAGCTGCGATGTTTCAACAACGCCGCTTGAACTACGCCGGCAGAGGCGTGGTCGAGCCGCTCCCTTCGCCTTTTTTCGGTTCTTTGGTCTCTTGAGGATCCTTGTCGATAATCCCGGTCTTGGCTTCCGTATCTACGCTGGCCACCGGCACTGGACGAACGAGTTTTTCACCCCGGCAAATCAAGTCGACCTCAGGTCCGTCGATCGTTTCGTATTCGAGCAGCGCGCGGGTCATCTCTTCGACCACGGCGAGCTTATCGCCCAAGATTTGGCGAGCACGACGGTAATTCCGGTCGACGATGTCCCGTACTTCTCGGTCAATGGTCTGCGCGGTCTGCTCCGAAAAGTCTCGGGACCGCGAGATATCGCGTCCCAAAAAGATTTGCTCTTCTTTCTGTCCGTATGCGAGAGGTCCAAGCACGTCGCTCATCCCCCACTCACAAACCATGCGGCGAGCGATATCGGTCGCACGCTCGATGTCGTTTCCAGCGCCCGTCGTCTTCTGATTAAGCACGAGTTCTTCCGCCACTCGCCCGCCCATCAGAAACGCGATGCTGTTTTCCGCCTTTTCGCGGTCCATATTGAGGCGATCTTCCGTCGGCAACGTCATCGTCACCCCTAGCGCCATCCCACGCGGGATGATCGTGACCTTATGGACCGG
>CAZAKW010000370.1:0-2812 GCA_964485835.1 uncultured Bacteriovoracaceae bacterium | reverse complement strand
GGGGAGGCGAAGAGGGCGAATTTCTCCACTCGGGTCGGTAATTTCCAGCATCCAGGCGTTCATAAAGGTCCTTTCGTTACGATCGGTTCGGAGAACAGGCAGGTATCCGAAGCCTAGAGCAACGGCTATGCCGCTCCCACGGCCGGTTTCCGGCGAATTGGGCCGAATCTCGACGGAGGTGCGATTCGAGCTTGAGAAACCGGTCTCGTTTTTGGGACACTCGGGGAATTATGGCCGCTGTATTTTTATGGACCTTAGCCGACGCGTCGCAACTCGTGGATCAGATCACCGATAGCCCTTTGGGAAAACGAACGGAGGGGCGGGTCGCGTTCGTCGGCCGATCGAACGTCGGGAAGAGCTCTCTCATCAATCGTGTCGTGGGTTCGAAAGTTGCCCAGACCAGCGCCGAGCCGGGTAAGACCCGGGCGCTGCATTTTTACGATTGGCTAGAGGGTAAAAAGATCATCGTCGATCTTCCCGGGTACGGTTATGCCCGCCAGTCCAAAGACGACCGTGAAAAGTGGGCCGCGTTAATCGCCGATTATATCGAAGCCGACGAAGGTCTGGAATACGCGATCGTGCTGATCGATGCGCGAAACGGTCCGTCGGATAAGGACTTGGACGCGATTGATTTTTTGCGCTCGGAATCGATTCCGATGCTTTTTGCGATCACGAAAACCGACCAGCTCAAGACCCAATCCGAGCGCGCGAAACGTCGCCGGGAGATCGAAGCCTCGGTCGCCGAATTGGGTTACGGCAAGGATTTGATCTTTTGGACGTCGGCCGAAAAAGGCGACGGTATCCGTGAAATTCAGGCGGAGATCCGTAAGTCCGCGCCTCCCACCGAAAAACGCTCGAAATGAGAAGACGATGAAAAAAGCAAAAGCCACCCCCGCGAAAAGAATCTCAAAACCGACTAAGATGATTGAAACATTGGCCACCGGAACTTCCGCGCGAGCGGTGGTTGGGATTGTGGCTCCGTCCTCGCCCGCCCCATTGGTCGAGCTCGCGGTGGGGGCGAGTCGCCTGATTGACGAGGGGTTTGAAGTCTACGTGCATCCGCAGGTAAAACGAGTCGACGGGATGTTCGCCGGTTCGGACTCCGACCGTGCGCTTGCTTTTTTGGATTACGCGTTTGATCCGGAGCTTCAAGTCGTTTGGGCCGCGCGCGGCGGGTACGGAGCGGTTCGACTCCTCGCGATTTTGGACGAAGTGACGGAGAAGGTCGGAGTGCCCGAGCCTAAAACACTCGTTGGCTTTAGCGATGCGACCCTTTTGCTCGATTATGTCCGGCGGAATTGGGGCTGGAGAAGCATCCACGGCCCAATGCCCGCGACCCACCATATCGAAAATGTTCGCGGCGACGCCTGGAAGAAGTTCGTCGCGACGATCGCGGGCGAGTCGCGTGACTTTTCGTTCCGTTTGAAGCCTCTCCATCGCCCGAAAAATTTCAAAACCGTTAGAGCCGAAGTCGTCGGCGGTAATCTTGCGATGATCGCGTCCGTAGTGGGCACTCCGTACGCGTTTGATTTAAAAGGAAAGATTTTGTTCCTGGAAGAGATCGGGGAGGCCGCGTACCGCATCGACCGGACGATTCGCCATCTCGTTTTGGCAGGCGCGCTTTCGGGTGTGCGCGCGATTGTCCTGGGGTCTTTCACGGATTGTCGCGACGCCGCGCCCGCGGTGTACTCCGAGATGCCGAAAAAAACCAAGGGATCGAAGACATCGACGAAGCCCTTGCGCCGCAAGTTAACCGACCGCCAGATGATGGAGAGTATCTTCGGCGCGCTGGGGCGCGAACTCGAAATTCCGGTGTACTTCGGACTTCCCGTGGGCCACGGGAACGCTTCCGGATGCTTGGAACTTGGACGCGGAAGCGAGCTCAAGGCGTCGGGTGAATTCGGATCTCACGATTAACCGCGAGTGTCCTAAGAATTAGGCGGCTTCGGGCAGGAAGACGAGGTTCTTTCGATGCGTCCAGCATTCCGAGGCTCCCTCGATAATCCGGTACCAATCGCCTTTGCGTTCCTGCAGGACGACTTTCGTACCATCTGGGATTTTACGGCGAACTTTTCCTTTCGGGCTTGCGCGACAGATCGCGGGGCCGTCGATTACTTTTTGCAATGGAATCGACGGCGATAAAACCGGTTTCTTCCCTCTGCCTAAGTACTCAACCAATAATTCTCGTTTAGGCTTGAAGTTCTTTTTCTTGAACCGGTAGCTGCCTAAATCGAAATCCATCCGGCCGTCGATGTCGACGAAAATGACGGCGGCACCCCCGATCTCAAGACCGAAATCTTCGATTCCGTTCTTCCAATGACTTCCGGTCGAAAGGACGTATTCGTAGTGCTCCGCCGCGAGAGGAGGATGTTTCGGGTCGGTAGGTATTTCCGAGCCTTGCGACGGGTACCCGACGGCGCTCGTCGTAGGTTCGTAGTTCTTGGGAAAGAAGCTTTTCCAGCCAGAACCTGGCGGGCTCCCTTTTCGTGCCGGTCCACTCTCGTAGAACAGACTCATTCCGCCGATCGAATTCGAGCCGAGCTGGGGAATGTAGGAATGGATGCTCCGAACGTCAGTTCCCTTTGGAAAACGCTGGGTCCAGTAGTGGGTGCGTTGGATTTGGTAGATGGCCGCGAGGTCTCCGTCGATATGGTCGGTGCTATACCAGCCCCTTTTCTTGAGTTCTTCCAGCTTCCGTTTCGGCAATTCCATCGCGGGAACGAATCGATCCGTGGGTACGCCGAGTTTCTCGAGTTCCGCGGTGATCACTTTATTTTCAAACGTCACGCGGTCACGCGTCTTGAACGGTACG
>CAZAKW010000369.1:0-2814 GCA_964485835.1 uncultured Bacteriovoracaceae bacterium | reverse complement strand
TCTTCCCGCCGGACGTTTTCATGATGTCTTTCTTACGTCCGACGATCCGTAACAAACCGGCCGAGGTCCACTCGCCTAAATCACCGGTGTGGAGCCAACCGTCGCCGATCGTCTCCTTGGTATTTTCCGGATCGTTCAAATAGCCCAGAAAAATATGCCGACCACGGGACAGGATCTCTCCGTCTTCGCCGAGCTTGAATTCGCATCCTTCGAGCGGCTTTCCAACGGTACCGGCGCAGTCCACGCCGCGCAGGGTGATCGAAACCATCCCCGTTGATTCTGTCAGGCCGTAACACTCGAGAATTTCGAGTCCGATCCCACGAAACCACCGCGCGACGTGCGCCGGCAAAGGGGCCGCGCCCGAAGCCAAAAGATCGGCTCGCCCAAGCCCGAGCGCCTTGCGGATTTTCGACAACACGAGTTTATTGGCGACCGGATAAGCGATCAAATCTACCGGGGAGATCGGCTTTTTTTGGATCTTCGCTTCGTTCACGCGCTTTCCTACGCCTAACGCCCAGACGGCCAGAGCTTTTTTCGGCCCTTTGCCTTTTTCAAGTTTGGAGACAACCCCTTCCATCATCTTTTCCCAAACACGCGGGACGCAGAGAAGCAGGTGGGGTTCGGTCTCGCCGAGTTCAGCGAGCAGATTATCGAACTTCGAACAGTAAGTAACCATGTACCGCTGGGTAAGACCGACGCCGATCGAATGGAGCTTCTCGGCAATGTGGCATAACGGCAAGAACGAGAAAAGCGAACCGTCGGTCGCAAAAGGCAGCTTCCAGCGCCGGGCAATCTGGTCGGAAGTGAAAGTGAGGTTGTCGTGGGAAAGAATCGCGCCCTTCGGGTTCCCCGTCGTACCCGAGGTGTAAATCATGAATGCGGGAGCGAATGGGTCGAGCTTGGAAAGATAGTCTTCGACCGCCTTGCCTTGAGCGAGTTTCTTTCCTTCTTCGATCGCTTTTTCGTACGCAATCGCCTTCGGGCTCACGCTCGTATCGCCGTCGAAGACGATAATCAGCCGGATCGCTGCCGGAAGGGTCTTTCCTTCCACGGTAATCTTATCGAAGTACTCTTTGTTCTGGACCCCGAGCACGGTCGCCCCGGTATGATTGAGTACGTAATGGATATCCTTGGTCGTTGAGTTCGGGTAAAGGCCCGCGCTCTGGGCGCGAATCAACATGAGCGCGAGCTCCATGTGGACCCATTCTTTCGAGTTGTACGAAAAGATCGCCCCGATTTCGTTCGGCTTTACTCCGCAGGATTCGAGGTAAAGTGCGAGATGAAACACCCGGTCCATGTACTCGCGTGCCGAAAGCGTTTTCCACTGGCCGCCTGCCCGGTAGCGCTGCGCAGGAACATGGGGAGTGGCTTTCGCCCAATCAGAAAGACGATGTAGCACGGTCGAGGACATAAAAATCTCCTTCACGAATCGATTAACTTCCCAGGTGTGGGAATTTTGTCGAAGCTAGGAAGATTTGTCAAACAAAGCGCGCCGAAAGAGGCCCGATCCGAGGTCCATGTCGTTTCATCGATAAAGCGTAAAGAAAAGAGGCTTCCGCTTATCGGCCGAGTCGGAAGCGAGAGCTCGCCCGAGTACTTTGGCGCCGGGATACATCGGAAGCGCTGGAGCGTCGCCGTAAAGGGTGTGATACCAATAATAGTTCCGGCCGATCAGGGCGACGTAATCCCGCGTTTCTTTGTAAGGGATTAAATCCAAAAAGAGCATGCGATCGGTGGTCGGATAACGTTTCGTCCAATCGTCGACTCGCAAAGCGCCGGCATTGTACGCGGCCAGGGCGAGCTCTGCGTCCCGGCCATACCGATTCACGAGCTTGGCGATGTACTTGGTGCCGATCCGGATATTGACGTCGGGGCGAAAAATGGTTTTTTTCGTCACGCGTTCGATTCGGCGCGCGGTCGCGGGCATCAACTGCATTAATCCGGCCGCTCCGACGCGTGATTTCGCCCAAGGATTGAAGCCCGATTCTTGGCGAATCAATGCCGCCACGAAATAGGGATCCGTCTCGCCCGAATATTTTTGGATCAATGGAAAATTCTTCATCGGATAGAAAAGCTTAAGCGTCGTCTGCGAGATCAACCGAGGCTCGTCCCTAAAAACGGTACTGAGCATACGAAACTGTGAAATCGTATCGCCCACCCGGAACGAAAGCGTGCCGAGATAAAGACGAAGCTCCGGCTCGGTTTTTTGCAAGACTTCGACGGTTTGGTAAATCACCCGCCGAGCGACGATGTCCGCGCCGATCGCCTGCAAGCCTTCGATCGCCCTCACCCACTGGTTCAGTTTAGGTTGGGTCAACGATCGGAAGATGATCGTCGGTTCTGTGGTGCCGACCACGCGCGAAAGCTTCGCCACCTCGACGCGATTCTGGATGATCGAGTGATAGCTCAGCGGACTTTCCTTGAGCAATCGCTGGCGAAAAACACGAGCGCGCAGCTTATCCCCGCGCATCTCGGCGCATCGGACACGCCAGTAAAGCGCGCGCGCGAGATATTCACCGTCGTTCAAATCGTAAAGCTTTTCAAGAAGTGGATCGACGGATTTACAGTCGCCATCCCCGATCTTCAACAAGGAGTAGCGGAACTTGGCGCGCGATGCATGCTCCCCCGGTGCGCAGTCCAAGACCCGTTCGTAGAGCGAAAAGGCGATCTCCCGGTATTTCGAGTCCGGAAAAAACATCTCGGCTTTTTGCGCGAGCGCCGTGGCGATAGCGGGGTTCGCACAGTTTGCGGCTTTGGACTCCGCGAGCACTCGCTGGGTAACGGCCTCGAGGCCGGTCCAATTTTTATGGGATC
>CAZAKW010000368.1:0-2831 GCA_964485835.1 uncultured Bacteriovoracaceae bacterium | reverse complement strand
GGACCATGATCGTCATCTGGTTTTCGACAACCTGAAGAACGTAGAATTTCTTCTTCTTGCCCCCGACTTCGCGTTCGTCGATCCGCTTAACAACCGTAACTCCGTGTGCTGGGTAAACTGCGCTATCACCGACTTTGAACATCGAAAAAACCTCCGAGACACGTTCGCGACTTGCCCGAGAGCTAGCCCGCGATCTGGTAAACCCGACACGACCCGTCCAAGAAGCTTGGGAGGATCTAAACCTTAAAGACTGTCGGAATATAGCAGGTCACGCTGCGTTCTGTCAAATATGACACAGGGAAAGAAACCAGTGTAACTACTTGATTTAAAAGCTTTAATTAAAAAGTGTCAAAAGATTGGGCGATTTCGAGATAGTTTTTTCTAATGCAACGCATAATTTAACGCCCTCTTTTGTTCAGGCCTGTCCCATTCCAGAGAAGACAAAATGTCGAAACACATTCCCACAACCGGAACCTGGCTCGACAAAATGTCAGACGCGCCGCTAGCACCGGGGTGGTGGATGAAATTTTGACGACCCATCTCGCTTTAACCTAATGAAATTAAAACAGATTTTATATTATTCCAATCTGCCAGGCCCTAAAAGTTTTTTCACACATTGGCACCCTCCTTGCTCTGTTAATTGCGGGGAAGGGTTTCCAAGAAGGAGATTCCAGTCCCACTTGCCACAATTTGAGACCACCAAGGAAGGCGGAGGGATCTCCCCCCCATGAGCGACGGATCGGACCACCCATTCCAGGAAAAACCCGACTGGAAAGGCAAACTCAAACAGGCTCTTCGTAAATCGAAGGACGACGTCACCGGCATTTTCACGCGCAAAGAGGTCTCGCCTCTTTCTCCCGACGCGAATCCGGGCTCCGACGGCCACACGATGACCGATATGCTCAAGATGGCTTGGAGCACTCGCGTCAAGCCCCGCTTTACGAAAAAGAAAAGAAAGCCGGCAAACGAGTTTAATCCTACCGAGTTTCCTCCAGGGGGAGGCGCCCGTCCGCCCATCCAATTTAATGCTTCGACGCTAAACACCCTTACCATCCTGATCGCGCTTGTCTTGATTGCATGGACAGGAGCCGACCTTGCGGCGTTCTTTGTCGATCAATGGATTCCCGAACCTCCGGTCGCCCGATCCCGAGGCGGGCTCGCACCGGTTGAGCGCGCGCGTCCTTTCGCAGATTACCAGGTAATCGTGAGTCGAAATCTCTTTAGTTCGCTTGGACGAATCCCTGGCGATCAGGCGCCGGGGATTCCGCAGCAAGAAAACGACCCGGTGAAAACCGGGCTGCCTCTGAACTTGATTGGAACTGTGATTCTTCGCAACGAATCGCGGTCGGTGGCCACGCTGGAAGACAAAGGCGAAAACCAAGTCTATCCGGTTCGAATCGAAGACGAACTTCCCGGAAAAATTAAGATCCTCTCAATCGAGCCCTACAAAGTCATTTTTCGAAATCTGGCCAACGGCCGTAAAGAATTCGTCGACATGCCAGAAGAAGGGAATGCCCCTCGAATCAGCGTCGGTAGTCTTTCGTCGCGAAAACCATCCCCGGGGGGCGAAGGAATCGAACAAACTACGCCGAACTCTTTCCAAATCGCGCGCTCCGAATTAGACAAGCATCTTTCCAATATAAACGACGTACTCACGCAAGCGCGGGCCATCCCCCATTTTGAAAACGGCCAACCCGCCGGGTTTAAGTTGATCCAAATCGTCCCGGGTAGCGTCTTCGAGAAACTGGGTCTAAAAAATGGCGATATCCTTCAAGGCGTTAACGGCGAGCCGGTCGACGCGGCGAAAGCCTTCGAACTTCTGGGCGCTTTGAAAACGGCGAGCCAATTGGAATTATCGGTGAAGCGGGACGGCCGCGCTTCGACGATGAACTATAACTTTCGGTAGCAGTAGAGAAACGACTGAGGACAACGAGATGAAACACCCACCCCACACCCCGATCGACCCGTCGCTCTCTCTCTGGGTTCGCGTCCTCGGTTCGACCAGCCTTTTAATCGCGACGAGCGCTCTGATTTTTCTGATCGTGGAAAATGGGCATGCCGAAGACGGCGGATTCCAACCCGGGGGCAAACCCTTTAATAACCCCTACGCGCCTCCGGGCGCGGCGGCGCCTTATTTCGACGGCGCCGACGAGGGCGAATACGAAGTTGAACCGCCAAGCTACGGCGACAACGCGGCCAGCGAACCAGGACAAGACGGCGGCTCCTCTTCTCGCGGTTCGACGGTGGACATCGAAGGCAGTAAATCCGGCGTCGTCTCCGGAAAAAATACCCGCGCCCTTCGCGTGGACGCCGAAGGTTCCGCAGGTTCGAACGAAGTGGTCACGGATTTCAACTTTCCCGACGCCGACATCATGGACATCGCGAAAGCGCTCGGTAAACTCACCGGCCAAAACTTTATCCTCGATAAGGACGTGAAGGGCCGAATCACGATCATCTCGAATAGCCCCGTCACCGTAAAAGACGCGTGGCGTGCTTTTCTCACCGCCTTAGACATGAACGGGTTCGCACTGATCCCGTCCGGAAAATTCATCCGCATCGGCCGCCAGCGGGACGCGCGCGATAAACAGCTCCGCACTTACGTCGGAAAATACGCGCCCGATTCCGATGCACTCATCACGCGCCTCTTCTCCCTCAAGTTCCTCTCGGCCGAAGAAGTCGCGCGGAACTTCCGTTCGTTCATGCCGGCGAACTCCCGGATTATCCCTTACGAGCAAACGAATACCGTGATCGTGACGGATACCGGCTCGAACATCGCCAAACTTTCCAAACTCTTGGACATCCTCGACGTCGAAACCTACGATGCCGGCATC
>CAZAKW010000367.1:0-2846 GCA_964485835.1 uncultured Bacteriovoracaceae bacterium | reverse complement strand
CCACATCGCAAAGCGTTTAGGCCATGCTTTCTTTCGCATACTTCGCATACATTTCATAGGGGCCTCCCGCGTACTGATACGACGACTCGTCCGGTGTGCAATATGCCGCTCCTAGATCCGTAGCGGCGAGAACAGAATACACGTAAATGTCCCGACCTCCGTTAAGGGCGGCGAGATCTGATTTGAATTGTGCGTAATTTCGGGTGCTTTGCTCCCGAGCATCCGTCACCAGGATAAATGCCGTAGGAAGGTTAGGCCGAAGAAATTTCGGAAAACCTTGGAGCGATTGGATAATCGGATCAAACGTCCGTTCGGTTGGCGATCCCGAGGTGCCCAGGCTGGCGACCGCCGATTGGAAAACTGTGATCGGGTCTGGAGTTTTCGAGTCGAATGCCGATTTAAATCCCAAATAGGGAGACGCACCCGAATCGGTCGAAAGCAATCCCATCTTCCACGAGACGCGTTGTTGGGTGAACTCGCGCATGAAGAGCTCCGCATTCATCATCACGTTTTTTTGGTGCTGGGCCATGGAACCGCTGTTGTCGATGATCCATACGACGTCGACGCCCCCAGCGCCTTGGATCTCTTTAATCTTCGCGCGATAGTTTTGATCCGGCTCCTTTTTCGGAAAGTAGTAGAGAAAATCTTGGTCTTTTCCGCAGGCTGCGAGACCGACCGCAAACGCCAGAGTCAAAGCACACAAGGCTCGGTTCGTGAGAAAAGCAGGTTTTGAGGACATCAGGGAGGCTCCGATTGTTGCGCGGGTTATTGTCCTAAGCAGCGACCGCGGGCGCGGGCGCGAAGTTTGAATAGCTCGTCTGGCCAAATCACGCCATCGAACGGGAAGGTGAGATCGCCCGAGTCACCGAGCGGTTTCGCCTCGACCCCTTTGATCGGTGCGGATTGGCCGGTAAGAATTTGATCCTTTTCATCGTTCCGTGCCGCTACGACTTGGCTGAGCAGTTCGACTTTCACGAATTGCATTTTTCGAATCGCCTCCCCGAGCGTTTGCCGATCGTTCGACCATTGGCGCCGAAATTCCGCGATCTTCGATTTTTCGGCTTGATCGGTATCCCGGAGGTTTTGATCAAGACCAGTGGTCCAATGCTTTTGTGGACCGACCGCCGGCAATACGGCGGAGATACTGCGTTCGGAGAGCTTCGCGAGCACCGCCCGCTCCGCTTTCCGGCTCTCGACTCGGGCATTCGCACGGACGGCGAAGAGGTCCGGCGTGCGCGGAGCTTTCGGCTGGACGGACGCGAGATTGGATCCGATCTCTTTCGCCCAGCGCCGATTGGCTTCGAGGAACATCGTGAAATCGTGATCGACCTCGCTATAATAACAAAGTTTCAAATTCGAAATCGCGCGTACCAGATACGCTTCCGGTTGGAAATGGTCCGCCACTGCTCTCGACGTGAGTGTTTCCAAGTTACCCCGGAGCCGTTCCGTATCGCCGAGCCGAAGCCAGCACCAGGAAAGTTCCTCGCGGGCGATCAGGTACTGCGGCATTCCGGTCGGGACCTTCGAGTAGTAGGAGACGGCCGCTTCGAGGGAACCCGCTTGGTAGAGGAGGCGGGCGATTTGTAGATAGTAAACGGCAAGCTTTTCGGCGTTCTTTTCGCGGAGAAGCCACGGCTCGTAGTAAGTCTTCAGAACGCGGGCGGCGTTGGCGATGTCTCCGCGCTTCGCGAGCGAGATGGCGGCAGTTTGCGCAAGCAACGGGCGGAACTCCGAATTCACCGGAAGTTTCGGCAGCAATTCAGCGCCGGCTTCGCCTTGACGAAGGGAGATCAGTGCGGTGAGCGACGCGAAAACAGGACTGCGGCTCGGCGAGAGACGCCGGATCACCGCTTCGTGATCAGCGGAAACTTGGATGCTTTGCGAGATGATCCACGAATCAAAATCGGAGCTCAGGGTTTCTTCGAGTGCGGTCGCCGCTTTACTCGCGGCAAAGTCGGGGCTGGATAGGGCTCCCATCCAGGCATTAAAGAAGGTTTGGGGGAGATCGAGTCGTTTCAAGCTATCCAGGTAGGCGGCTTGGGCGGCGGGATAAAACGGCGTATGAATCCGCGATTGCATCGCGCTCCACAAATGTGCCGTCGCTTCGAATTGGTCCTTAAGAAAACCTTTTACCCATGCATTGAGTTCGTAGGACTGGGTGGAGTTGGCCATCCAATCCGCGAACACTTGACGCGCGACCGGGGAAGAAAGTTTGATTTCGTCGGTCGCCATGGTCGAAGGGCGAATGTAGCCGGGCGAGGAGGATTCACCGGCCGTAGGCGCGGGGCCGGCGGCGTTGAGAAGGGCGTCCGCCGCGGACTCGCTCCAAGCGGATTGTGGAAGGACCGCAAGAGCGAGGGGCCCCAGGATGAGCATTCGCGCTTTCGAACGGATAGGGGAGAGTCGATTGCAGCTTGGGTTTGAATTCTTCATTAGAGTCTCTCCGAGCTCGTCATGTGGGAAGCGATCGCGGACGATTTTTTAGCGCCGGCACCAAAGGTATAGCCGATGTCGATATGCCCAAGCATGTGGCGCTCCATACCCGAAGAAAGGCGGCGCTTTTCGGTGAAGAATTCGTTTTGCAGTCCGATGCGAACGTCCATGCCGTTGCCCGCCCAAAAGACGAATCCGACGTCGACGATACCTGACGGAGCGGTTCCGAATTGGGACGTGACCATCCCCGGCCCGGCAGATACATACTGGTCAAAATAGAGCACTTTATCCATGCTGAGGCGAAATTTACCGTAGAAAAGGTGGTATGAGGCCAGCGCTTGGAGACGCCGTTTTACGTAGGCGGAATCCGGGATGATGCCGTCGACCTCTTGAAGACGTTTCGCGTCGGAGGT
>CAZAKW010000366.1:0-2866 GCA_964485835.1 uncultured Bacteriovoracaceae bacterium | reverse complement strand
GTAAATCCCGAAAGCTCCGAGAGGTCTAGAAGCTTCACGTTTTCAGCCTTCTTATCGAGGGCCGCTTGCGCGCAAAGCAGGGCTTTATTCATGCCATCCGGATTGGTGGTGGAGCCAGGAGTCGTCGGGTTGGTTTCGTCGGTCATCTTATTACTCGTCATCGGGAGCCCTTTGCTAACATAGTCGTCGCGGCCCGTCACCGCCCCTTTTAGCCATAAATCAGGTGTTTCGCGATGTACTCGCGAACCGAAGGGGCGAGAACGGACTCCATCCGGGATTCTTCGCCCCGAGCGTAAGCCTGGCGGATGGCGGTTGAGCTGATCGCCAGGGCGGGCGTTTGGGCCGCCAGCAGGATCGTAGCGGGAGGGGCGCCCCGAATACGCCACTGATCGGGCGCGCCGGTCGTTTCCAAAACACCGAGCTTCGCAAGGCGGGCGATTCCGGCGGCGAGGCGATCACTCCCCTCGGGCAGGCGGGCGAGGGCGATCCAGTGCGAAAGGGCTAGGAGTTCGGGAAACCGGTACCATCGGTCGAGTTGGTCGATTTGATCCGCACCTAAGACAAATGCAATCCGGGGCGAACCATCGGGCTTCGTGCCAAGCTCGGCGCGGATTTCCCGGAGCGTGTCGTACGTGTAACTCGGACGGGGGCCGGAAGACTCACCTTGCGAGAGTTGTCGGCGGATTTCTCGGTCGTCGATTTCGGCGATATCGGCAAACGCAAGCCTAGCCATCTCAAGTCGATCGGCGGCCGAGGTTTGGGCGGATTTCAAAGCGGGCGCCCCGCTAGGAACGACGCGGACTGCGCGAACCCCCGGATTTTTTAGTAATCCTTGGATCGCTTCGCGATGCCCGAGATGGGGGGGGTCGAATGTTCCCCCGAAAATCGCGGTGACTTCGGACCACATCGCCGTTTATTTCCGAATGCGAATGTCGTCGGGCAGAACCGCACGGCCTTGGTCCGAAATCGCGGCGGGCGTTTCGGCGTCTCGCGCGGCTTGAATCGGCCGATATACGGCGTACATCAAGTCGTCAATGCCGACGCCGGTGGCGGCCGAAATTACATGGGGTTCTTGACTATCGGGATGGGTGCCGCGAATCGCGGCGATCCGCGAGCGAAGCGCTTTGCGTGCGCGTTCGATCAAATCGGTATTCGACTCAAGCACGTCGAATTTATTGATCGCGACGATCTCGGGTTTGTGGAGCAGTTGCTCGTTAAAAAGGCCGAGTTCTTTGCGGATGACGGAGTAGCGGCGGACCAGTTCTTCGATTGCCAGATCGAAACTGTCGTCGCCGGGGCCGGTCGCATCCTCGAGAAATTTCGTCCCATCGAGGAGGTGAACGAAAACGCGCGTGCGCTCGATGTGTTTCAAAAATTTATGCCCAAGCCCGTGGCCTTGGCTTGCGCCTTCGATCAGTCCGGGAATGTCGGCGATCACGAAACTTTGATACTCGGGAAGCGAGACGACCCCGAGATTCGGAGTGAGGGTCGTGAACGCGTAATCCGCGATTTTCGGACGAGCCGCGGAAATCCGGGAGATCAACGTCGATTTGCCGGCATTCGGAAATCCGATAATCGCGGCGTCGGCTAAAAGTTTTAGCTCGAGCTTGAGGTGGCGGATCGTTCCTTCTTCGCCGTCTTGGGCGAATTTCGGAGCTTGGAAAGTCGAAGAGACGAAATGGGCGTTTCCTTTTCCGCCGCGTCCGCCGTGGCAGGCGGACCACGTTTCTCCGTCGTGGGTAAAGTCTTTGATGATTTCACCGGTCTCCGCGTCGCGGATAATCGTTCCGACGGGCACGCGGATTTTAATATCGTCACCGTCTTGGCCGGCTTTGTTGGCGCCCGATCCGTGTCGGCCGTTATCCGCGCGGTATTCGCGGCGGAAACGAAAATCCTGGAGCGTACCAAGCTGGACGCTGGCTTCGACGATTACGCTGCCGCCTTTACCGCCGTCGCCGCCGTCGGGACCGCCACGGGGGATGAATTTCTCTCGGCGAAAGCTGATGCAGCCGGGACCGCCGTGGCCACCGGATACCTTGATTTGGGCTTCGTCGATAAAACGCATGACGCGCACCCTAACAAAACTTTCGCTAAATTACAGCCTAAATGGCGGAAGGGGCGAGGGCCGATATCTGCGTTTTGGCGCGTTTTTTGGACATTTGGTAGCGGTTGCACTGGGGGCCGATCGCGGAACCTTGAGCACAGTCGAGAACTTCTATTCCTCGGGATTTGCGATTGAGAAAGTAACGAGCCCGGGAGGATCGTGCGCAATCCGTACCGAGAATCTGGCGAAATACGCCGTTCTCCCAGGAATGGCCACAGGCTTTCGTCAGGTGCAAGGAATCGGCGAATCGAGGGTCGAGCGCGCGGAGTTCCATCTGGGTGGCGCGCATGCGGAGTTCGGTTGGGCTGACTAAACGGAATTGACCCTTTGCACGGGTTTCCAGAAAGGAGATCTCGCATTTGGGATCGCGGTAGAGGGTTTCGAGGCTCCGAAACTGGGCCTGGTCGAGACGAAACGAAAGGCGAGAAAAAACGGGGTCCCCATTAAAGATCACCGGAGCGCAATTCGAACGGAGGTCGCCGACAAGCGCTTGGAGAGGGACCGGTTTGAGCGTCCTGCGAGGCGTAGCCGCGATCGCCGATTGGGCGACGAAAAGAGCCACCAAGATCGTGCGTATTATCCGAACCCCCATATCTAGCCCCTCAATGGGCCTGGAAGTATCGAATTATACGCATTGCGTCAACATTGTTTTTCGGGTCTCAGGGACCTTGAATTATAGGCACTTATTTCGACTCGGGCTTTGGGTGGCCACCGCGTCCTTCGAAAGAATTTCGAGGTCCCCAAACTTCTCCTGGATTTGAT
>CAZAKW010000365.1:0-2868 GCA_964485835.1 uncultured Bacteriovoracaceae bacterium | reverse complement strand
AAGTGAAAACTCGACGTCCCTTTCGAAAACGCGTCGCATAAACCGCAATTGGGATGGATTCCCTGGGCCATCGCGGTGAGACTCGAAGCACCATGGCGCTTCCGATTTCCGGCGACCCATTGCCGGATTCCCAGCAATCGCTGCAACTTTATTTAACCGAGACCGCGCCCGCGCCGGTCGAAAAGCGATCGCTTGCGCGCTGGTCTTGGCTCGTGGCTCTTGCGGTCCTTCTCCACCTCGTCGCTTTCCAACTCCTGCCTCGCCTCTTTACGCCGCCGCCCCCTCCCCCGATCGAAGTCCAGCAAATCGACGCCTCGAAGCTTGCGGCGATTAAAAACAGTTGGAAAGAACGAGGATTTCTCGTCGCGAAGGATCCGGCGAAACCGAATACGAACGAAGCCGCGCCGAAGAACGCTCGCTACGAATCCGATCGCAATCAAACCGTCGAAAAAGAAATGCAGGGAAGCAAAACGAACGTCGTCCCGAATCAGTCGGGCGATCCTGCGGGCGCCGGCGACAAAGACGGCGCGAAAAAACACGCGGATTCTTCCCGACCCTCCCAGGTGAAAAAAATCCCGCTTTCAAATCTTTCAAACTTCCAAGGTCTTCCCATTCCGGGACCGAGACCCGACGAATCCGGGGCCGCGCGACGGGGCCGACCGGGGGAAACCGCGGACCAAAATCTGGCGGATCCCAATCTTCCAGTTGGCGCGGAGACGATGCTGAACACCGTTGAGAGCGTTTATTACTCGTTTTATTCTCGTCTTTACGAGCAGATCGGACCGCTTTGGCAATCGCGGGTCCGGGCGATCAGCGGCTCGGTCGGTCCGGGAGAATACATCACGATCGCCGAAATTGTTTTCGATGCGGACGGCAACTACGTCGAAACGAATATCCAGCGCTCTAGCGGAGTGCCCGCGCTTGACGGCGCCATCCACGCGTCCTGGCGGCAGATCCCTCGATTTCCGAACCCGCCGCGCGACTTGGTTCAACGAGACGGGAAGATCCACATGGTCTGGACGTTTAATTTTCTCGTCGATGGCAGCCGTCAGTGGCAGTACGTTCCGCCGGAGCGGCAATATTGATTTGGGGTGGGGGCGCGATTCGCTTCCGCGGGCACGGGCGAGAATCGCTTATTCTTCTCGGGGTTTCAGAGGAAATGGATCGCGTGGACAAGGCTTTTCCTCGCCGGAGTAGGCATCGTAACATGCGCCTTGTTCGTTCGCGATGGCCACAAACCCTAGCACTCGTCCGTTTCTATCGAATGTGCCTTTTTTTGGAAATGCATAAGCTTTTCCTTTTTTCCCCGGATCGTTTAAGTCCCCTGTCCCGGCGATGTAAATCCTGTTCCCCTTCCTCAAAATCTCACTGATTCGTTTGATTCTCCTCTCACAACTTTTCTCATCGAGAGCCCCGCCTTGAACCAAACTCAGAACCGTATTTTCTTCATCCAGAACATGAATCATGAACCCGGCCAGCCCAGGTTCATCCGCGTCGTGAAGGATTTCGCATTCCAGCAGGACCCGATCGGGGCTCACGCTCAATTCGGTGCCATATTCGCCCGAGTTCAACACGCGATAGGTCGAGGTCGCGCACCCCATCAGCGGCAACAGCAACACGAAGTGAAGTGCTCTATTCCTTTTTGAGGCGCGCATATTCTTTCCTGTAATTTTTAAGAGCCGCGTTTTTGTAATCAGTTTTGCTTTTCAACAATCCTTTGCACTCCAGCATTAGCCCTTCGTGGTTCGGAGTTCGCTTCAATCGATTCATGGCCGTCGTTCTTTTTCTGAATAACCAGCGAACACCCATCGGGATCGCCACGTCTGGGTCTTTGAGATCTTTCTGCCGGATCTTCTTGAAGATGAATTCTTTGGCCTCGCCTTTGGGATCCTGCATAATTTTCAAAGTGCTGGGGGTGATTTGAGTGATGCCAAAAGCTTTTTAGTTCTCGCGCGGATCAGCGCGAAACCCGGATTCACTCGCGATCAGGGCTTTCACCACATCCGGATCGAGCGGGGGATCGGCATTGAATTTCTTGTTGAAATAGTCCGTCCACACCGCAATCGCGTCATCGTATCGATCGGTATCCTTATAGTCTTTGAGTTTTCTCTTGGCCGGATAAACAATGCCTTTACGATCATAACGCTCAAAAATGGATGCGATCTCGGCTGCCCCTAAATAAGTACCGGGCAAGCGCCGCGCATGACGATCTCGTATCGTGATTCCCTCTGGATTTTTTCACTGACGGTAACTCGCAGTGGATGCGCGCGAACGGTGGTCGCTTTCTCGTCAGCTTTCTTAGCCATACGTGGCGAGAATACCTTAGACCGAACAGGGACAGCAAGCTAGCAGGCGCGGGGAGTTCCGATTAATTTTTGGAATAAGAAATCGCGGCCACTGCCGCTGCTCTTGATGGGAGGAATACGGCCGATTTGTTCTTCATTGCTGGTGACGACGAAAGGCGCGACTCGGCCGCTAATGCCCTGACTAAATACTTATTTTAGGCTCTGATTTGGTGTTTTGTGATAAACAACACACCACGGACGCTGGATAGAATCTCTTTTCGGAACTTGGTTTGAACTTGTTGAAGCCGGCTAAACGCTTGTTGCATGTCGGCTAAAACGCCTTTTCCGAAAAGAGTTTCAATGTCTTCTTCGCCAACTTCACTCCGCGCGCTCTCAAACGCAGAGCTTTTGAATTCTACATCCCGCCTAGCCGCTGACGAACGAAAGATCACGCTCTCCGTGATCGAACATTTTCGAGAGGTAGAACGCCGGAAAGCGTATTCCGATTTAGGATATGCCTCTTTACCCGAGTACGCCGTCAAACACCTTCACTACTCGGAAGCCTCCGCTTCACGCCGAATCG
>CAZAKW010000364.1:0-2880 GCA_964485835.1 uncultured Bacteriovoracaceae bacterium | reverse complement strand
ACGACGAGAAGCCGCGGATCTTTTTCGAATTCACGCGCGATGATTACTTTCTGTTGGTTGCCGCCGGAAAGACCACGGATCTTGATGTCGACCCGCCGAGGACGGATGTCAAACGTGTCCACGGCGCGCGCTACCGCGGCGCGAATCCACCGGCCACGCAACCATCCGTACCAACCATAATTTTTTTGCTGCCCAAGGATGAAGTTGTCCTCGACGCTGCGATCGAGGAGCAAGCCCTGCGCATGCCGATCCTGCGGAACGTAACCTACCCCGAGTCGTAGAACACTCGCCGTACTGAGTCCGCCCGCTTCTTCCCCGAGAATTTTAATCGCCCCGCCGTCGATCACGCCCTTTTCAGCGGCGTGAAACAACGAATCCAGAAGCTCGCTCTGGCCGTTGCCTTCGACACCCGCGATTCCGACGATCTCCCCGCCGCGAACAGAAAACGAAAGATCCTTCAAGACGGAAACACCCTGGCGAGACGCACGTAATCCACGGACTTCGAGACCCGGTTTCAAGGGTTCGCGCGCGGGAACGTCGATCGAAAGCGAAACGCTGCGTCCGACCATCAAGTCCGCAAGCTTTTGCACGGTCGCATCGCTCGTATCCATTTCGCCCCCGACCCGACCCTGGCGGAAAACGGTGATGCGATCGGTGAACGCTAGGACCTCTTTTAGCTTATGCGTGATGATGAGGATCGTTTTGCCTTCCGCTTTCAAACTCCGAAGATTCGCGAAGAAGGTCTCCACCTCGGGTGGCGTCAGGACTGCGGTCGGTTCGTCGAGGATTAAAATATCGCAGCCTCGGAAAAGAGCTTTGAGGATCTCGATCCGTTGCTGCACTCCCACGGGCAAGGTTTCGACGGCGGCATCCAGCGGGACCTCAAGCCCATAGCGTTTCGCGATTTCCTGCAGTCGCGTGCGTGCCAAGGAGCGATCGATTTTTGAAAACGGACCCAGTACGTACGATCCGGGTTCCGCCCCGAGCAGGATATTGTCGAGCACCGTGTAGGGGCCAGCGAGCATGAAGTGCTGGTGGACCATTCCGATTCCAGCGCGGATCGCATCCTGGGGCGAGCGGAAGGCGACGGGTTTTCCGCTGAGGAAGATCCCACTCTCGACTCCGGCGGGAGCCGGGTCGGGTCGATAGAGCCCGTAAAGCAGCTTCATCGCCGTCGACTTCCCCGCTCCGTTTTCTCCGATAATTCCGTGGATGGTTCCCGGCCGCACGGAAAACGAAATATCAGCGTTCGCGACGCAATCGCCGAACGTTTTACTCACTCGTTTAAATTCGACGACGGGCGCGGCGGGAATCACGACGGCTTACTTTTTCTTGGCGTAATAGTCGGGCACTTTGATTTTACCCGAGACGATTTCGGCTTTAATCGCGTCGAGCTTTGCGCGCATCGCTGCATCCATCAACGAAGCGTTATGTTCGTCGACGGCGTAATCGATGCCTGCGTCCTTCAAACCGAAGTGCCGGGTGCCGGCCGTAAATTTCCCGGCTCCAATATCGGCGATCACATCAAAAACCACGCGATCGACCCGCTTGAGCATCGAAGTGAGGACTTTCCCGGGCTTGACCCAGTTTTGATTCGAATCGACGCCGATTGCGTAAATTCCGCCCTGGGCGCCTTTTTCTTCGACGGCATCAAAAAGCCCAGCGCCCGAAGCGCCGGCGGCGTGAAAGATCACGTCCGCTTTGGCCGCGATTTGCGAGAACGCAAGTTCTTTGGCTTTCGGAGGGTTATGCCAGGCATCGCCCGTCACTCCGATATAGTTCACGATCACTTTGGCCTTCGGATTGACCTTCTTCACTCCGGCCTCAAATCCCATTTGGAATCGACGAATCAAAGGGATGTCCATGCCGCCGACGAATCCGACGACGCCGGTTTTACTTTTCAGCGCGGCGGCCGCGCCCACGAGGTAAGCTCCTTCGTGCTCTTGAAAGAGCGCCGTGATCACGTTGGGGGCTTTCACTTCGGCATCAACGATCAGAAATTTTTTGTCCGGAAACTGGGGTGCAACTTTCGCAAGCGCGTCCGATTGCGAAACGCCGATAGCGATAATCAAGTCGTAGTCCTTTTTGGCGAAAGCCTTGAGCATCGGCTCGAAAGAATTCGCGTCGGGAGCTTCGACGTACTTAATCGAGGCGCCGAGTTTTTTCTTCGCCTCCATCGCGCCCTCGTAAGCGGAGGAGTTAAAGGACTTGTCGTCTTTCCCTCCCTTATCGAAAACGATCGCGATCTTTGGCCCGGCGAGGGCGGACGCGGAGGTTAAAAACGAGAAAAACACGAGCGGAAGCGCGGTGCGAAAAAAGCGTTTCACGGTAGATCCCCTTGTGTCCTGAAGATGCGCGAAAGTACGCGAAAAGTCAGCCCTAATCCGGAGTTCCGCGTAATCTTGACGCGAACCAAACTAAGTAAATTTCTTCTCGTCTGGAGCTAAGAGTCCGATTTCGCGGAGGCGCTCCTCAAGGTACGTTCCCGCCGTATGGCGTTCGGACAGGCGAACTTCCGGACGAGGGTGGATAAAGAGCGGCATCGAGTAGCGAGGCAAGTGCGCGTCGGGACCGGAAGGATTCATCACCCGGTGCGTGGTCGAAATATAGTGGCCGCCGGTCGCTTCCTGGAGCATGTCGCCGGCGTTGATCACGATATCGCCCGGATTGCATTCCACGTCGTGCCAGTTTCCTTGAAGGTCCTTCACTTGAAGGCCCGGTGCCGTCGCCGCCGGAAGCAGCGTAATTAAATTGATGTCCTCGTGGGCAGCTGCGCGGATCGCGCCCGCTTCTTCGTCGCCTTTTAAGCCCGGATAATGGATCGGGCGGAGGAGCGTTTCTTTGGAACGAGTACTCATCTCGGTCAGCGGCATTGAAAAA
>CAZAKW010000363.1:0-2887 GCA_964485835.1 uncultured Bacteriovoracaceae bacterium | reverse complement strand
TTCAGAAAGGGACGAATCTCCTTCCCGTGCTGGCCGTAAATCCCTTCGGCGTGCGTCTCCCACTTCCCCGTAAAGAGGCGCCAGAGGCGGGTTTCCGCAAGATCATCGCCGGTGTGCGCGGTGAATGTGAAGCGAGCCTTGAACTTCTTCGTCGTCCGCGCAAACGCTTCCTTTCGGAGCCTTCGTGCGTGATCCTCCCACGAGTCGCCTTGAAGTGGACTCTCCGTCGCCCGTACCGCATGAAATCCGACTCCGAGCTTCCGGGCGAGCTCCCGAACGAATTCCTCGTCGCCATCACTCTCCGCCCCCCGCCACCCGTGATTCACGTGGACGAGCGTGATTCGGTTCGACCCGACCACCCGCCGGCCGTAACGAGCTAAGCAGATCGCTAGAGCGACGCTATCCGAGCCCGCTGAAGTGGCGCAGAGGATATGCGAAGTTATAGGAAGAGCGATCTTTTCCTTTTTCAAACTCGCGATCATCTCGCGAATCAGACGACCGCCTGCGTCTTTTGGCTTCGGGTAGGGATTCACCGCCTCAGTCTGCCCCTAGCCCCCGACGGGTTCAACCCCACTTCCCGCTCTCCACCCGATTTTATGGGTTGAATCCCCCCCACTCCTTGGGTAATACCTGACTCTCGTTTCAGCTTTGAAGCATTTGCGAAAGCAGTTCACTAGTAATTCTTAAGCGTGGCTCGGTAGCTCAGTTGGTGAGAGCACCGGATTCATAACCCGGGGGTCGGCAGTTCGACTCTGCCCCGAGCCACCATTTAAAAAACTTTCGAACCACCGACCTGAAAAAGTTCGGTGGTTTTTTTGTGCCTGGAGGGCAAACTTCATCGCGATTTCGGGTGCGCGGGTAAACGAAGAAGTCGCGGTCGAGTCTAGCGCCTGAAGACTTTTGTCAAAATCCTATCGCGAACACTGGCCCGTCGCGCGTATCGAAGATAATCAAGCGCCACCGCCCTCCCGCCGAAAAGCAGACAGGGAGATCGCATGCGTTTGATTTGGCTCACAACCTGGTTCATTGCGATCGGTTTAGCCTTAACGTCGCACGCCGCAGATATCGACGAGGTGCGACACGAACGCAATAGGATCTATCCTGCCGGCATACCGGCCGAATCGCTCGTACCGCCGGTTTCAGAATCGAAAAAAGCGAAATTTTTAAAGGCAGAGCAGGCCCTCCTCCGTCCGGATTTAAAGACGGCGGACCTTCGCCTTCGTGCTCGGAAATTGGCCGAACATTATATCTCCGACCATCGCCTGCAGGAGGCGATCTGGGTCTACCGCGAATACGGATTCGAAAGCCAAGCCCTCCGTCTCGAAAAGAAACTCCAACTCCTGATGCAAACTGGAAACTTGGTCGATCTCTCGCTCATCCGGCTCGAAGGCTCTTCGAAGGACGGGGCCAGGCTGCACCAAATCGGTAAAACCGGCCTCTACGGGATCCTCAAACGAAATAACCATCTCTACCAACGCGAACTACTCGCCTACCGACTTGATAGACTCCTCGGCCTGAACTTTGTTCCGCTCACGATCGCAATTCGAAACGACCAGGGCGATATCCTATCGCTGCAGTACTATATCCGTGACGGTAAAACTGGTGACCACCTCCTTGGAAAGACGGCGAACTTCAATTCTCACGGCTACCCTATGGAGCAGAAAAAGCTCTGGCTCTTTGACTATCTGATCGACAATCCCGATCGCCGGGGTGGGAACTGGATTCGTCTTTGGGGCCAAGAAACGGGAAAACTGGTCGCGATCGACCACGGCATTACTATGGGAAATGCCGCCATCAGGAGAGACCTCTATCAACCCGGCTTGATCCCGAGCGACCCAGAACTGCTGCAGCGCCTACAGGCGCTCGACATCGAAGCGCTAAAAAAAGAATTTTCGGATATCCCGGCGGAAGATTTCGATCTCATGAGGAGTCGTCGCGATCGCCTGGTCCGCGAAATCAGTGCTACGTGCTTTAGTCGAACGCTTCGCGGCCTACTCTAAAATTTGACGGTCTTCGCAGCTGCTTCATAATCGGGCTCACGAAGAAGGACATTTGATTTGAACCCTAAGGTCGTGTGCGGTCGCAAAACTCGGCATGCAGCGCGTGCCCCCCTAGTTTTCAAAGCATTCGATTCTAATCAGTTTTGCTAACCTGCGCTTGACTTCATTCTCCGACGCATTCTTTTTTGATATTAGGAATATTTTACGGCTTACCCGCTTAAAACTACTGGGCGGGTCTATACGATCGAGACGATAGGTCTTATCTAGATGGGCATTGTGGTACTTAATCACAAAATCGGCTGCAAAAATTACTGCTGTTCCTGATCTTGCGAGGGCAAGGCCGGATTCCATCATATCCACTCGAAACTTTGAAATGCGCGGAAAATCAATCTCTGGCCAGCCATCGAGACCTTTGACTCCGGTTGGGGTTCCGTGAATTGGCGCAATGGGTGTCACGAATGGGAGAGTCGCGAAATCCATTCGACTAAACACCTTTCTAATACCGTAAACTCCCATCCTGACTTCTCCCATGGCTGTAAACTCAAGTCCCGAAGTCGGAATAGGTTCATAAGTAATCCCAAAGTCAGATATGCCGTCGACAACGGATCTTTCAAGATGTCCCGGCAAAAGCTCTCTCAGTTCAAGCGCCTTTGATGGGAAATGTTTGTTCCAACACCCACCTAGCAGATGCGTGCTAAAGACCTCAAATGTAGCAATTCGTACCGATCTCTCGTGTTTCGCCCCATCAGAGAGTAGCTGGTTCTCCGCTGTCAGCACTGCATCCATTTTTCCGACGAGATGCCGACCTTCTTCGGTGATTTCGATGTTCCGGCCCTTTTGTACCAAAATTTCCTTTCCAAGTTGGGCAGACAGAACTTTCAATGATT
>CAZAKW010000362.1:0-2889 GCA_964485835.1 uncultured Bacteriovoracaceae bacterium | reverse complement strand
GATTGAACTCGAAATTACGCGGTTCTAGAAATGAAAGAAGGGCACCGGGAAATTTCCCGGTGCCCCTTTTCTCTCTATTTTTCGAACGGGAGTGAACGCGGAAAATTAGGGGGTGAGGTCAACCTGAGTGGCGTCGGCCGGTCGAGGGCACTGATTGCCATTTTCGCGCCTCAGGTGGGTCACTTTCTTCGAGTCGCGGTCGACCGTGAACCAGTAGATTGAGTCTGGTCTTGAGGGGTTCGAATTAAATGCCGCCTCCATATTCCGGACAATATCTTTGCATTCTTGTTCGTATTGAATCGAAAAAATTTCATCCTTCTCAGGGTAAGGATGAGAAGTAACGATGTAGTTTATAAACGTGTGGTCTAGAATCCACGGATTCTCACACCATAATCTTGTATGAATGCCTCGGTTGTTGCTGAGGGCTACATAGTTTCCCGAGCCCGGGTACGAAATTTCGAAGCAGAGTTCTTCAGTGGCCAGTGCTCCTTGGCACGCAAGAAATGCTAAAATACCGATAACTTTTATTGCTTTCATTTTTTTTCTCCTGATTTAAGACCACGCTCTTGCGACCCGGTTTTGTTCACTCAATTTTCGCATTGGGGAGCAAGACCCGTGAACTTCGGTCATGCTCTCGATCTCTTTGAGTCGTCCGAGCAACGCTCGGGATGATAGCTAGGGATTAATGATGCAATTTTTAAAACTTCCCTCTTCGCCAGCTCGCTCAACTGTATAGCGAGTAACGTTCCCATCGGGATCGGTATAGGCAGTAACCATCGTTCCGATGTCAGTCTGATCAACAACACGGTCTCCGGTTCCCTCGGCGCGATAGACATTTTCTTCAGCCCTGCTCGACCATATCCAGTTAAAGCCGGTTCCCTTTAGCCAAGTTTCGCCATTTCCGCTTGCGCGCAGGGTACATTCCTCACCGTTTTTTTCGAACTCTCCGTAAAAAGTGACGTTCCTCTTGATGGATGCTGCTTTTGCAGACGGGGCGACGGCTAAAGCTGTTGCAATCGCGAAGATAGACGAGCCAAGAACACTGCTAGTTTTTGAATTCATAAGTAGCACCTTCATCTCTAAGGATTAGTTTTCTAATCCGATTTCGAAGTCCTTCGTTTATTCGAGCGTCGCCGAACTTCCTTAAGCTGCGCTCTTGGTATCGATTCGATCTGGGCAGGAATTTATACTGCGTTATGACTATATGCATTATCTTTTTCGCCACTGATTCTTATTTCAGCAGTCCCTATGCACGGAGCTGGGCTCAAATGCTATTTGCCGTCAACTTTCGGAATTTTGCGCAAAAGATCGCAGTCAATCAGGTCCATAGACATAAGAAAGAAGCGATCAGACCGAGTTTTTTCCGAATTGATCAAGAGCCCGACCTCGTTGAAGAAGCGGGTATAGGCTTGAAGAAATTTTTCGAACCCCTCCTCGCTAAGGTTGAAAATTTTAAAGCTATGACGGGTGAGAGGCTTCCCGAAAGTCTCGTCAAAATTCTCGTGAGCGAGGGAATTCCAAAATTTCACGACTTTTTTTCGCCAATCCGCACTTCCGCGAATATTGATTCGCTGTACCTCCGGAACGTACCGCCCCTTTTTTCGAACGACGAGATTCGTGGCGATCAGCGCCGCCATTGCTTCCCGTATCGAGGATTCTCCGATTCCAATTCGCTTCGCCAGGTACGCATCCGAATGGGTTTGAAGTTCGGTGTACCCTTTTGTTTCGAGTGCGCAGAAAAGGAGCGATAACCACGGGAATTTTTCGTAGAGCGCTAAGCATCTGATGTCTAACTCCATTCGGGCGCGGATCGCCTCTGGAACTCGTTTCGAGCACAATACGGAAATGAAGCTGTAAAATTCGGAGGTACTCCGTTCAATTAAACCGAGGACCTCAACTAACGTGGGTTCCGATCGGCGAAGGACCCAGCGCCCAATTTTATAGCGGGATACTCCGGTGAGGCGTGCGTACTCGAGAATGCCATTCTCACCCATAAAATGCTTTACGAGGGCGGAGGTTGACGTGAGCGATCCGTAGTAACTACACACATCTCTCATGGCGGCCCCGAGCGGCGCACGCGTTTTTTCGCAAAACTTCGTAAAGTCGTGCCAGCTAAGATTCGTTTTTCCTTTCTCCCAAAAATGCACCTTATTAAAGGGAAACCCTAGGAGTTCGCTTAGTTGGGCTTGCGAGCGCTTGCCCCTTAATATGCGGACGAGATCTCCCTGCAATCCGCGATAGTCGATGGTGGTGCTCATGGGATGAGACTAGCCGGCCGGCGTGAACTTCCGCAATGAGCAGTTATGCTGCGAGTGGTGCAAATCCACTAACGACCTGTACGGGATAAGCGCTAAGTCGAAGGAGTTCTTCGTATATTTCCGCCGACACAATTTGAAGAGCGCGGTAATGGCGGCGAAGGTTTCATCGACAAATCGAGATTGAGGGAACGACGGAAGGGCTTAAAGCTTTCATAACCCCAGTCGCTCCAACCATCATCCAAATCTAAAGATCCTCGTCGTATTCCGGAGCCGCACCGTCGCAATCGTCGGAAACGGCGGTTGCTTTGAGGTCGCCATTTACGACGCGTAAAAGTTCGCCTTTGTTTAATTTTTTTAGAACGGCTTCTGCGAGGGCATCATCGCTTAAGTGCTGCTCGGCATAGCCGATTGCGCGCCCCACGCCGTTATTTTTCATATCCATTATGAAATCGAAGGGGTCATTTCTTTGCCCAAAATACAGCTGACCATCGAAAGCGACGACCTTCAATTCGTGAGCGGTCGTCCAAGCCTGGGCAAATTCACGATCAACGTACTTTGCAAGTAAAGCGTTCCAATATGCGTGTCGAAAGGCGTCGCCGTTCCCTTGTGTGTTCGATGCTTCGCAGAAAAT
>CAZAKW010000361.1:0-2895 GCA_964485835.1 uncultured Bacteriovoracaceae bacterium | reverse complement strand
ATTGATGACACAGCAAGTATGTTCCTCGCGTTTTCGCGATGCCGTGTTTTAACACATGGGGACAAAACGCACCACATATAAGTGCTTGAAACATTGATTTAATTTGTTTTCACTCTTCTGCGCGGGGCTGATTCCAAGAAAGCTTTGGAAGTGCTTGAATTTAGACGCATTTAGTCAAGTCTCTAAAAAACCTCCAAAACCGTGCCCCCCTTAAAGTCCCCCTCATTGGGGCGGGCTAGCCTGGGCCGCTGGTTTACGCTATCTACGCGGCATGCATCGATTGGCATCCCCCCTGCTCGAAAAGGGCCCGGTTTTGAACATTTCGTTTTACCGATTCGTCTCCCTTGTGGACCCGAACGCGGTTCGTACGCGTGTGAAAGCGCGTGCCCTGGAGGCGGGCTTGAAAGGCTCCATTCTCTTGAGTCACGAAGGCATCAACGGGTTTCTCGCCGCCGAAGAGGGCAAGGTGCGAGCCTTTACCAATTGGCTTTTCACGGAATTTGAGGAGTTCCGCGGAATCGCCCCGAAGGAATCCTTTTCAACCAAGATTCCGTTCCGGCGGATGTTGGTCAAGGTGAAGTCCGAAATCATCACGATGGGGCGCCCTGAAATTCGCCCCTCCGAGACGACGGGTAAAAACATCAAGCCGGCGGAACTCAAGCAGTGGTACGATGATAAAAAAGATTTCGTGATTCTTGATACTCGGAACGATTACGAAATAGCCCAGGGCACCTTCAAAGGGGCGATCGATTACGGTATCGAAACCTTCCGTGAATTCCCCGAAAAACTGGAAGCTAACGCGGCGGCGTTGCGTGATAAGACGGTCGTCATGTTTTGCACCGGCGGAATTCGTTGCGAGAAAGCGACCGCGCTTGCGATGGGTTTAGGAATGAAAGACGTCTACCAACTTGAGGGCGGCATCCTAAAGTACTTTGAAGAAGTGGGCGGTGTCCACTATCGGGGCGATTGTTTCGTGTTCGACCATCGCACGAACGTCGACGCGGGCCTGGAGCCGCTTCGCGATCGCAAACTGAAGGAGCGCGTCGTCGGGATCCGAGTCTTCGTTTCGGGGCTCGATCCACAGTCGGAGCGAGTCGTCCTCGCCTTGAGGGCGAAGAGATTGCCGGCGGAAGTCGTCGAGATGGATCTTGCGGCGGCAGAAGAATTGGAACTCACGGCTCTCGGCGCGTTGAATCCCCACCGAGAACTTCCGGTGCTTCGCCATGGCGACGTCACGCTCTATCCGAGTTCGACGATTCTTGCGTATTTGGACGAGGCCTTTCCTGAAACTTCGCCGCTTCTTCCCGAAAAGCCAGAGCGTCGCGCACGCGCGCGCCTGTGGATCGACTGGGCTGACCGCGTCTTCGGCCGGGACGTCGAAACCTTTCTCCGCTCCCGCGATAGTCTGTCGCCGGAGGATCGGCACGCTTTGGAAGTGCGGCTTGAAAAGCATCTTTATCGCCTAAAGACGCCATTGCAGAGAAACCGGGAGTTTCTTGTCGTGGGCGCGCTTACGCACGGCGACCTGGCGGCTTATACCCAGTTACGTCGCCTGCGCGAAACTGGCTTTCCCACGGATTATCCGGAGCGCTTCGAACTCGTCTGGAAGTGGAGTAAGCGCGTGGAAGCGTTAACCTCCGAGAGCGCTAGATCTCCGTCTCGCGAACTGATTCCTGAAAATTCGATTCACAGGTGAAACCTTTCGGCTCGTGATCGCGCATGACCCATTCTTCGATCACTTGGTCGTCGGGGCAAAACAGTCGGGCTTCGCGACCGGTGAATTTATCGAGCTTGATCCGTTTGAGGTGCTCGCTTTCGGGGAAAGGGACGGGCGCGCCGCCTACGCGGTTCATGAAGTCTGCCCAAATCGGTAGCGCGCCACTCGCGCCGGTCAGCTGGAGCGGTTTTTTCTTTCGTTTCTTTTTCGTTTTTGAATCCGCGGACTCTTCGACTCGCTCCGTAAGGGACTGGTTTTGATCCGCTCCGACCCATACGACCGTCGTGAGTTCGGGGGTGAAGCCGGCGAACCAAGCATCTCGATAACTGGACGTAGTGCCGGTCTTACCCGCGCCGGGCCGATTGAATCCGTAGGCCGGCGCGGCGACCGCGGTCCCTTCGGTGAAGACACCTTGCATGGCTTCGATCAAAAGATCGATCGGCGCCGCCGGGAACACTTGCCTCGCGTTGTAAACAAACCGCGCGAATAGGGTGCCGTCGTCCTGGGTAATCGCGCGAATCACCGTCAGCTCGTCCTGAACGCCGTGGTTTGCGATCGTTGCGTATGCGGCGAGAAGCTCAACCGGAGAAAGCTCTGAAACGCCGAGCGATAGCGAAGGAACGTCCGGTAGTTCGGATTGGATCCCCAAAGCGCGCGCGGTCTCGATGATCGCGGGTATGCCGACTTGGATACCGAGTTTCGCGGCGACGGTATTGACGGACTTGACGAGGGCGAGACGAAGAGGAATCCATCCGAGGAAATCTTTGTCGTAATTCCGGGGAGCCCATTTTTGGCGACCACTGTCGTATTCGAGCGTCCAGGGTGCATCCTCGACCGGATACCCGGTCGTGTAAGGAAGTCCCGACGGATCGGTCCCTTGAAGAAACGCCGTGAGATAGACGAAAGGCTTGAACGTCGAACCGACCTGGCGCTTCATGTTCAAGATGCGGTTAAAGGTGCTGACGCCGTAATTTTTTCCGCCGACGAGGGCTCGGATATATCCCGTGCGGTGATCAACCACCGCCATCGCGCCTTCGATGCGCTCGTCCGGGTGAGTGGCGGGGTCCAGATTCAGTTTCTTTTCCAGCGCCGCGACGCCCTTTGCGACCGAATCTTGGGCGACTTCGGCGATCTCCGGGTCGAGCGTCGTGTAGACTCGAAATCCCGCGGCGGCGATG
>CAZAKW010000360.1:0-2907 GCA_964485835.1 uncultured Bacteriovoracaceae bacterium | reverse complement strand
TTTCCGTCCAGTTCGCGAGCAAGCCGGGGCCGACCGTGTCGATATGGGTGTTCAAGAGCAGTCCGCGTTTGATTTTTGCATTGATCAACGGATCGCCGAGAATTCCGATCACGTTGAATTGCCGTTTGGAAACTTGATCCAGCGAATGGGTGACGGGTTGGAGATGGGCTTTCAGTCCCGCTATCTGCATTTTTTCGACCAACCAATTCGCGAGTTCCTCGTTTCCATCGGCGGAAACCGACGGAATCTGGATCATCTTTTTCGCTTCTTCGAGAAAATCGCGCATTTATTTTCCTTGGGCGGAGGCCGGTTCGCTCATCGAAAGCAGAGTGGCTTCGATTTTTTCAAGTGCTAGATCGATGTCTGCTTTTTCCATCACGCCAAAAGGCGGAAGACACCGGACGACGTACGGGTCGTGGCCCGCCAAAAACGCGACCACTCCCGCATCAAAGAGCTTCAGAAGAAGATTTTTCGTATCGTCGAGATTCTGGGACTGGACTCCGAATCCGATCATCCCGCCGATCACTCGGATTTCTCCGATGCGACCCGCGCAAGACCCATTCTTCAAACGCTCAAGTCCCGCTCGAAAATGGGAAGAAAGTTTGGCGATTTTTCCGTCCGGTCCGTAGTAACCGCCTTGAGAAAGAATCTCGAGGATTCGACGCCCGGTTCGCAGCGCGGCGTTGCTCCCGGTGAAGGTGCCGGCAACTAGTCCCGGCTTGGGATTGTATTCCGCGCGATAAAGAGTCGCGCAGGAATGGAGAAGCTTTCCGATCGTGACGACGTCCGCGTAGTCGTCCAACCCGAAGGCTTGAAACGCGAAGAGCGATTCCAATCGGCCGAACGTCTGAACTTCGTCAAACCAAATCGCAAGGTTTGCCGTCCGTGCCGCGTTTAAAACCGCGACGTACCACTCACGCGGGGCATATCGAATTCCGCCTTCGCCTTGGACGATTTCCAGCATGATCCCGGCGAATTTACCGGGTTGTTTCGCAATCTCTTGTTGCATCCGCTCGACCGTTTTTCGCGCCGACGCCTCCACGCCGAGAGTCGGATCGTAGAACGGGAGGTGCGAGACCTCTCCGTAAACGGGCTGCCCTTCACGGTACTTGGGATTATCGGTCACTTCTTGCATCGCCGTCGAGCGACCCGCGAAGCAGTCTGCAAAGGCGAAGATCTTCGAGGCGGGATATTTTTTCTGGCGGATTATTTTCAGTGCGGTTTCGTTGGCCATGGTGCCGCTACCGAAAAGCCAAGCGTGTTTCAAATTGGATTTTTCACCGACCAGCCCAAGCAGCGTGCGAAGAATTTCCGCTGATTCGAACCCGGGTTGCAAATTTCCCTGCATGACGTCGGACGTGATCCCGTCGACGAGCTCTTCCATCAACGCGGGGTGGGAATGCCCGAAAAAATTAATTCCAATGCCCGTGATCAAATCGAGTTTCACGCTGCCGTCGGTCAGTTCGATAAACGGGCCCGAGCCGACGCCGTTGGAAAGATAAGTAAAGTACTGATCTCGTCCTTTCATCTTCGTGAGATCTTCGAGGTCTCTCGCGTACTGCGCCCGAAGGGTGTCGGAGCGGGGTCCTCTCATTTCGCGAAGAGAAAGGGTTTCGGTGGCGATCGCACGGAGAAGCGCTTCTTTAGCATCACGAAATGCAGGGGAGCTTAGAAGTCGTTGTCGCAGGGGCATAGTTTCGTTCACACAGACTCCTCAAAGAAAGAATTTCGTAAAAGTATCACCCACTTATTTCTGTTGCAACTTCCGCTGCTCGGCGACAAGCTGGGCAAATGCGGACCCTTCTTTTGCTCCTTGCGACATGCCTATTCTGCGCAAGTCCGGTGCTGGCCGAAGATTTTCGTGACCTCTATCGCGAAGGGAAGTTTTCTGAAGCTTTAAGCGCGCTTGAGGCGAGTCCTGAAGCGAGTGAGAAGTCTTATTCCTATTATTTTAATCGAGGGGTGATCCATCACGCTCTGAACCAAGCTCCCCTGGCCGTGGCTTATCTTGAGAAAGCCCGTGTCATGGCCCCTCACTCCGCGGAAGTGCGTGAGCCCTTGTCGGCTGCTACGGCAAATCTTGTGAAGTGGTTAGGACGCGCGAAGCTTGATCCTGGCAGTTATTTCTTTGAATCGCTCGGCGCCCAGCTCCCTTTGGATCCACTTTTTCTAGGGTTTGGAATTCTTTCGCTGGTGAGCTGGTTTGGATTCTTCGCTTGGAAGCGTATTCGGACAAGATTTGCCCAGACCGGCTTTATTTCCCTTCTTTTGGCGGTTCTTTTCGGATGTTGGGGCACCTGGCTCGAGCTCCACCCTCAAGTCGTTGTGATCGAGCCCCGGCTGATCAAAAGCGGGCCCGGGGAGTCGTTTCTTGACCGCGGCGCGGTGGAACCAGGGATGAAACTCCGAGTGACGGGAGAAATGAGAGAAGAAAAGTTGGGCGCGGAAGGGGTATCGCCACGGTGGTGGCGAGTCCGCTTTAACGAGCAAGCCGAAGAGGGCTTTCTTCCCGAGCGGAGCGGGTTGCTCTTGCGCGACGAATCGAATACACCCGAAGCATGACGACGCCGCGCATAGTTTCGAGAAGTTTACTCGCCGCCTGGGTGGGAGTTTTGGTCCTCGCCGCAGCGGGGTGTTCGACGGCGGAAGTCGACGAAAACGACCCAGTCGCTTTGATGAAGGACGTCGAGGAAGATATCGATTCAAGCCGTTATATCTTGGCGCTAGAAAAGCTCCAAAAAGTTAAGAATAAACACCCGTACTCTAGCCAAGCCACGGAAGCTCAACTTCGGATCGCCGACGTTTATTTTCTTCAGGAAAATTATGCGGAAGCGGCGGCGACTTACGAGGCGTTCAAGGACCTCCATCCCAAACATCCACGGCAAGGGTACGCGGCTTACCGGGTAG
>CAZAKW010000359.1:0-2931 GCA_964485835.1 uncultured Bacteriovoracaceae bacterium | reverse complement strand
CTGACCGACGTTTAAGATGCCGGACGCAAAACTAAAATCCGAATCGGCGGCAAAAGAATGGTCGAACCTTCAAGCCGCAAGCGATCTCGGAGTGGGGGACGCCGTCGTCCACATCGATCACGGCCTGGGTCGTTACCAAGGGATCGTGCGGCTGGACCTCAACGGCGCCGCCAACGACTATTTGCTTTTGGAGTACGCAAACCGAGACAAACTCTACCTCCCCGTTTACCGGTTGAACGTCATCCAGAAATATATGGGGGGCACCGGCGATACGGTCGTTTTGAACCAGCTTGGCTCCGCCCATTTCACGAAAGCGAAGGAAAAAGCCAAAGACTCGGTTCGAAAAATTGCGATCGATTTGGTAAAACTCTACGCCGAACGCAAAGTCCGCCCCGGACTGCGGTTCTCGCCGCGGGACGCGGAAATGAACCAATTCGAAGCCTCTTTCCCGTTTGACGAAACTCCCGACCAACTTCGCGCGATTGACGCGACTTTCGATGACCTCGAAAGCGGGCGCGTGATGGACCGATTGGTTTGCGGAGACGTCGGCTACGGAAAAACCGAGGTCGCAATTCGCGCGGCTTTCAAAGCGGTTTACGACGGATATCAGGTCGCCGTTCTGGTTCCGACCACCGTCCTCGCCCATCAGCATGAGCAAAGCTTCCGCGCGCGAATCGCTAAAGACCATCCGGCGATTCAAATCGATTCAGTCTCCCGGTTTAAGTCGGCCAAAGAACAGAAAGACGTCCTCAAGGGCGTCGAAACCGGTGCAGTGGACATCGTGATCGGCACCCACCGCTTACTTTCCAAAGATGTCCAGTTCAAGCGCCTGGGACTCGTCGTCGTCGACGAAGAGCACCGTTTCGGCGTCGAGCACAAAGAAAGGCTCAAAACGTTTCGCACGAACACCCACGTTTTAACCCTGACCGCGACTCCGATTCCCCGCACCTTGCATATGTCCCTTTCCGGGCTGCGCGACATTTCGTTGATTAATACCGCGCCATTAAATCGCTTTCCGATTCGAACTTATGTCTCGAAATTCGACGACGACCTCGCTCGCCGCGCCGTCGAAACGGAACTTGCGCGCGGCGGGCAGGTCTACTTCGTCCATAACCGCGTGCAGTCGATTTACTCGGTCGCCGATAAAATCAAGTCGCTCGTCCCGCGAGCCCGAATCGTCGTCGGACACGGCCAAATGGGGGAGGGGGCGCTCGAAAAAGTCATGATGGATTTTTACGAGAAAAAGGCCGACGTACTCGTCGCCACCACCATCATCGAGTCGGGAATCGACGTTCCTTCGGCCAATACGATCCTAATTGACAGAGCAGATTCGTTTGGGCTCGCCCAGCTCTATCAACTTCGTGGCCGCGTGGGTCGCAGCCAATCCCGCGCCTATGCTTATTTATTCATCCCCAATGAAGGTCCAATTACCGAAGATGCGAAAAAACGCCTCGAGGTGATTCAGAAGTTCGTCGAGCTGGGGAGCGGCTTTTCCGTCGCCTCCCACGATCTCGAGATTCGGGGGGGCGGCGACCTCCTGGGCGCCCAACAAAGCGGCCACATCAATGCGATCGGGTTCGATCTTTATACGGAACTATTGGACGAGGCGATTCGCGAACTTGAAGGCACGCCTCTATCGGCGGAAGATTCCCATCGTGAACCCGAGATCAAAGTGCCGTTCAGCTCCCTTCTTCCCGAGGAATACGTCCCGGACTCCCAACAACGCCTTGCCCTTTACCGCAGACTCTCCGGCGCCTCCCAAGAGGAGGAGATCGACGCAATCGAGGTGGAACTCCAAGATCGATTCGGGAAGCTTCCGACGCCGGCGACGAACCTGCTCTGGTTGATTCGAGTGAAACGAATGCTGAAAATGCTGAAAATCGACTCATTGACCGTCGGGCCAGAGCGAATCGTATTGGTGCCCGGAAAAGAAAGCGCCCTCGACCCGGTTCGAGCGATCGCCCTCGTCGCTGGTCACGGGGAAAAATATTCTCTGACCCCGGATTCGAAGTTTATCGCGAAGGTCAAAATCTTGTCGCTGCAGGATCTTTATCATTCCGTCTCGACCCTTCTCAAAGAACTCTCCTTCCGCTAATCTTTGGGAATATGAATAAACTTTTCGTCTCCGCTTGCTTGGGAATTGTCGCTGTCGTCACGAGCCACTCCGCGTCCGCCGCGACTGAGCTCGCGAAAGTTAACGGAAAAATAATCACGCTCGAAGAATTCAATAAAAAGTATCAAGTCCTCGCGCCGCTTTATACGAACAAGACGGCGACTAAATCCGCCATACTTGAGGACTTGATCCAGCGCGAACTCGGGATTCAAGAAGCGAAACGCCTCAAGCTGGAACAGGACGCCGAGGTTCAAGACGAAATCGATACCGTGCTTTACCAAGCGCTTCTGCGAAAGCAGCTCGCCAAAGATGTCGAAAAAATCGTGATTACGGATACGGATGCGAAGAATTGGTACAATCGCAATCCAGAGCTCCGCACCTCCCATATTTTCGTTCAACTCTCTCCGTCGGCGACCAAGCAGGAAGAAGCCGCGGCGCTCAAACGAATTCAAGGAATCCAGAACAAGGAACTGCGGAGCGGAAAGTCTTTCGCCGAGGTCGCCCAGCGCTTCTCCGAAGGCGTCGCGGCGCCGATGGGCGGGGATATCGATTATCAAGCGAAGAGCCAGCTCGATCCGGCGTATTACGCTGCCGCGTTGGCTTTGAAAACGCCGGGCAAAGTGAGCGGCGTCGTACGATCGAAGTTCGGTTACCACATCATCCGCCTTACCGCGGTTCGCTCCTGGACCGACGTCGATCCTTTAATCGTAAAACAGGAAGTTTTCAACGAACGCAAGCAGGACCTCTTCGAACGCTATATGAAGGGCCTGCGCGCGAAGGCTCGCGCTCACGCTGCCCGGAGCGCGCTTCACCCGGTC
>CAZAKW010000358.1:0-2937 GCA_964485835.1 uncultured Bacteriovoracaceae bacterium | reverse complement strand
AATCAAAGCCTGGAAGGACCAAGATTGGGGTGACGAAATCACCGTCGATCAAACGCTGGACGAGGTCAATGCGGCGGAATTCGATTCTTTGGTTCTTCCGGGCGGGGTGATGAATCCTGACCAGCTTCGCGCGGACGAGAAAGCCGTTGCTTTTGTCCGCGAATTCTTCGAAGCCGGAAAACCCATCGCCGCCATTTGCCATGGCCCCTGGACCCTGATCGAAGCAGGAGCCGTGAAAGGGAAGCGCCTCACCTCCTGGCCCTCCCTGAAAACGGACTTAAAAAATGCCGGTGCAAACTGGGTCGACGAAGAAGTCGTCGTCGATCACGGCTTGATCACCTCGCGCAAGCCGGACGATTTGCCGGCTTTCATCGCCAAGATGATCGAGGAATTCGCGGAAGGCGTCCACACACCGGAATCGACGGATTCAAAGCGTGGGAGCACCGGCATACGGCCGGGCGTCGACCGGAATATCAATGGTGAAAGTCGTTCCCCTTAGGTCGGCACTCACGACCCCAATACTTCCACCGTGGGCCTCGGCGACGACTCGAACGAACGGGAGGCCGAGTCCCCAACCGGTTTTTTTTCCTTCTTTAGCGGCTAAAGCTCGACGAAAGACCTGAAAAACGGTTTCCTGCTCGTCGAACGGAATCGCCGGTCCGTCATTATGGACGGAAAGAATCATTCGGCCATGAACAGCTTCGACGGATACCGTAATGGGCGTGTTCGGATCGCCGTACTTAACGGCATTTGAAATCATATTTTCCAGAGCCCGCTTTAGTGCGTCGGCATCCCAGTGGCCTACTACCGACGACCGAAAGTCGGCTTTAAACCGATCTCCGTGAACCGTCGCCATTTCTTCGATCACGCCCCCGACGAGCATCCCAATTTCGAATTCGGAATACCGCAAAGTGAGCTGGCCACCGCTTTTCACAAGGGTCGCATCCAAAAGATCCTGGATCATCCGATCGATTCGTCGGTGATTTTCGAGAAGGCGGACGCCAAGCGCCTTGATCGCGGGATCGTCGGAACGATGGATAATACTTTGCGCGGCCATCCCGGCCGCGCCTAGCGGATTTCGGATATCGTGGGTAAGCGTCGCTACGAAGCGTTCGCGAATCTCGGCTTGAACGAGGGCAAACGTCGTGACGGAATGGCGAACTGAGCGATCAATCGCTTCAAAGACGATTCGAAGCTCCTCGGAACTCAGGCGCTCTTCGCGCTCCAGCACCTCGACGATCGCCCAGCGGAGAATCTGAAACTCCTGAATGACGTCCTCGGGACCGTACTGGGTCAGCCTCGCCCTTTCGCTCCCGTGTTCTTGCGCAAGATTCGAAAGGGGCGTCTTATCGTTTCGCGGAAATTCCGGAGAAAGTATTTCTGCGATGTATTCGAGAAGAACTGGAATCGTATTCACCAGAATCGGCTGATCCATCTTCCTGGCTGAGGGCATTTCCTTACGGATCCGGTCCGACCATACCTCAAGCACCGAATCGCGCTGATCCACCAAGCGACGGGCTGTCGGTGAGAGCTTAGCAAGATTTTCGTTTTGCTCCGTCGTCACATCGATTCCGATCCGTTAAGCAGGACTCCGCTCGACTTCGATCGTGAGCTGCTCCCCTGCCATCATCGGCCCGGGCAATTCGGGGGTACGCGTCCGACTTCCCGGGATAACTCGGGTGATACGGGTAACGAACTTAGCACCGTCTTCGACGTGGATTTCGGCGTAGCGATCTTCGACATGCGCGCTGTCGTGTTCGAAATAAGCAGAAACCCGGATTTGCGGCGTCACCGTCGTGCGCAAGTATTCGAATGTTTTATCTTGAACGCTCACGACGAGATCCGAGTCAGAAGAAACACCCATTTTCGTGCGTAAGATTACATTCGGCATGCTCCGACCCTAGCCTAAAACCCGACCGAATTCCCAGGAAAAGACGGTTAAAAGTCCATCCTCCGCCGTGGAGCCTCGGGAAGATCTTCGAATCGGTCGATTACACGGGGTTTCTCTGCGGAAGCCGCTTCGCCTACCCAGCGACCTTCGATCGCCTGATCCAAAAGCGAATTTAATCTTAGAATTTGTTTAGCGTCTTGGACGAGCAAGTCGCCAAATGCTTTCCCCGTGTATTCGCGCCGGGTGTAAGAACGCCATACAAAATAGCCCTGGAGCTTTAACCATTCCAGCTTGGGATGGTCGGGATCAAACCCCCGTGGATTCCGGGTCGATTTTCTTTCGTCGGAGAACCCCCCTGGGAAGCGGGATGAGAAAGCGCTTGAACGGAAAAGCCGCTCGAACGGCCGAGCGTGAGTTGCGATGGCCTGGCGGATTGATTTGAGCTGGCGAGACGAAGGCATGTAAAGTCCGCCGGCCAAAAGGACTTCGTCTCCTTCTTTGTCGCCAGGATTCACAAAGAGAAAGACACTGGGATTGTGGTCGAATCGAGAAGCAGACGGACGCCGAGCCGTATACGCGAGATAGTCCCGAAAAGGGCTTCCGTACCTCTCGGCCGAGCTTGCAATCCGTTTCAAACGCCCAAGCCCCCGCAAAGGAAAATGGTAACCAGGGGCATCGGACGCGAGTCGAGTCTTTAAATGCAAGGCAATGGCTTGAAGCGGTTCCACCACTTCGCTTAGATATTCGTCGCGGTTTTTTTCTAACCACTCCACGTTTTTTTGGCGACTCGCCTTAAGGACAAACGGAAGCGTCCGGGAAGTAAAAGACGGTGCGATCTTCGGGAAAGCCTTCTTCGCGGCAGTTAACTTGGGCATGGGACTCGATCTACCACAAGCGGGCCGCAAATCGCTATTCTAGGGGGGCGGATAGAATTCCGTCCGCCCCCCATTCTTTCTGAAGGATTAAAATCGCCTATCGCCGAGGGTCCATCCCGGCGCTATCTCCGCGGGTCTGGCGATCGGCTTGCTCGTCAAGTTCGTCGCTAT
>CAZAKW010000357.1:0-2939 GCA_964485835.1 uncultured Bacteriovoracaceae bacterium | reverse complement strand
GATCCAGAGGCCCCAAAACATAGAAGAACGTTCGTATGTCGATGAACTGAGAAACGGGAAAGGGAAGTTTTGACCCGATGACTTTCCGATCTGACCCGGAGTTCTCGTCTTCAGAATAACCGGGGTCAGAAGGTAGTTTCCTGGCGGAGTCGTTTTCTTGGAAATCTTGGTGAGAGCTTGTCCAGTTAAGGGGTCAACCTTTTGGATTCCGTTCTCTTTCACGGCCTGGTTAATGTTCGATTCGAGCGCACCCGAAATAATATAGGCCCTCGTGGGCACACCATCGACCGACACCACAGCGAATTCACTATTGGAGAGGTTCTGAAAGCGCTTCTTAGCGAGCTTCTCTAGTGCCGCCTTCTTTTTTTCGTCGAACGAAGCGGTCAGGGTATCGTGGTATTCGGGTAAATAATCTCCGAGCATGCGCATCTTAGGGCTCGAGCGGAAAATGTCGACGACGATCTGATACTTTCCGAAATCGTTCGGAAGTACTTCCCGCAACCCCGGTCGCTCAACCTCGTCTTTTTCCAAATTAGGAGCGACAAGTTCGCGAGCTTCTCCCCAAATCGCGGATTGGGAGTCAATAGATATGAGCTCATCAGACCATGCGGTCACCGCGATCGAAAAAACAAGCGTTGCTCCTGCTGCGAGTTTAGATCTGGCGTACATGATACCTGCGGCCTTCCTGGGTGCCTAAAACCCAGTAGGCAGTGAGCAAGACCCGGGCCCGGCTTGACCACGGTTATCGTACGCTTGGAGGACTTTGCATCCGCAGCTGCCGTCTAAAAATTCGACACACGATGACTGGATGGACAGAAACCTGCGTTAACCGGAAAAGTCATACGCATCATCATTCTTCTCAAAACTTCCCAACGCTTTTTTAATAATCCCGCGGCACAGCTACCAGTAACGGCGCCAAAAAGCGTCGCGCCCGCCAATGGAACGAAGAAAACCAACGAGCCAAATCCATTCAACGATCCAATGAATTCCGAAATAAATGCCAGGGCGAAAAAACTGACCTTATCCTTGTCACCTCAATAACTTGCCATGTTAAGCTGCCAGGCCCGGCGATGCGCGTATCGACGGGTGCCCGGTACTCGAAGCATTTTACCGGATGCGCTGCGCTCGCAACTCCCACATTCGATTGGCGGCTGCCGCGTGCTTGGCCATGTCCTTACGAAATTCAGTTAGCTTTGCTTCAGAAGAAAAATAATAAACTACCCCTTCATACTCGGCATTGTACTCGGGCTTTCCCGCCACGTCATATTGGCTATTCTCTACCGAAGCCGCGCACTTTCCATCAAATGAAACTTTCTTATTCACATCATGGTGATGGTGTTCGACATCTTTATCGTGATGAGCGCAGGAAGAAAAACTAACAGCAACCAATGCCAGAACAAAAAAATTATAAAACTTATTCATACGGAACCGTACCTTTGTTGTTTGTTTAAGAAAGAAAATCGAATCAATACCTCTCTCACACCGCCCCTATAATTTTTCCAGAAAATCGAAAAGTATCGGCAAGACGAGCAAGGTTAAACCAAGGGAAATTGCTGATTCGTGCCGCGCTGGCGCCTTTAATTGCGAAGAATTGTGCGATCCATCAAAATCATAGGCGAAAACTTGTCAGAACGACTCTGAGTCCCATCAGAGTCGTTCTTCCGCGATGGGTTTTGCTTTATTGAATTGCGAATCTTAAATTTATTTTGGGCCATGTCCTAAGAAAGTTCCATCTTTCGAGATTTTAATTTTCAAAAAATTAAAGCGGGTTATCGTCCAACTGTAAATTAACTCTTTTCTTCCAGGAGGAAGCCAGCATGAAATTAGCTTACATCGTACCCATGATCTTAACGCTGATGGCGCCCGCCGCTTTCGCCGACAAACACAGTCACTCACTTTTAAAGACCTGCGCAAAGGAATGCCCAGAGGCGAAAACTGAGGAAGACATTCATTCATGCGTAACGAGCAAAGAAAGTGACCCGAAATTTAAAAAGACGTCATGCGCGGTCGCTCACGCGAAACACGAAAAAGAAGAAAAAGCGCATTCGCACTAGAACGGGATACGGCCTGCCGAAAGTTAGCGGCAGGCCATTTCTTTCTCAGCACTAGAGCGTAAGCGTTCGCAGTTACGGTAGGCGTCGCGCCGGTGTCGACGGTAGCGGCGAACAAAAAACTCAGTTATTAGCGGTCGAAGAATTAAGCCAGGTCGTTAGACTTGTAATTAAGGCGCTTTAATGCGCGTTTAATACGAGCCTTAACGCAATGACCGATAAGTGATGTGTGAGGTATCTTTTCTCCATTATTATCCTTGTAGTCAGCATCTTCGGTTCCGCTGTGGATACCTGGGCGGGCATGTCCGAAGCTGATTCTCGGGGCGCTTCTGTATCTGAAACTCAAGTTCATCGATCGTGCTCAAAAGGTTTGACGGCTATTTCGTCTAACCCTTCTGTTCACTCCGACCATTCATCGATTGTTGATCGTTCGGACTCGGCTATCGATCACCATTGCCACTTGGGCCACTGCTCTTTCGTTTTAACGAGTTTGCTCAGCGCTGGTGCTCTTACGCCAATGAATAATTCTCCTTTTATTCGCTCAACCATCCTTCCGAGCGACCTTATTTCTTACATTCCCCGGCCCCCTTCTGAACCCGCGCTCGCCTAATTGGTGAGCACACTCTCGGGTATTCTTCAGATCTTCGCATACCGCGAAAATCTTTGAATAGCGTTCGCTCGCCTCAGTTCTAACCACCGAATCAATAGTTAGGGAACTCACCGTCTCGCAATTTCTGCGATTCGAATCTTCCTAAACGACTAAGGGGATTACCATGTCTACCAAATCAAATCTTGTTACGGCATTCGCGCTCAGCTTCCTCGCCATCTCGACTCCTTCCCCGGCCATGGCCGGCGAAGCTGTTCAGTCATGGGTGGGTGTAATCGACG
>CAZAKW010000356.1:0-2946 GCA_964485835.1 uncultured Bacteriovoracaceae bacterium | reverse complement strand
TGCATTCCATCGCCGGATGCCGGGCGAACCTCCGGTTGTCGAAGATCTGCTTTCGCGGCATCCATCCTCGCCGATGTGGGGAGCCGACGACGAAGATTCGAAGACGCCCCTTCGTGCGGATTTGATCGAAGCGGGCATGAATTTAGCGGAATGTTTCGCGGGGACGTTGGCTCTTGAAGAAGGAGGCCGCACTTATCGCCTCGCCGACGATCGACGATCCTTACCGATCAAACGATTCCCAGGCCTCGCTTTGCCCTGTTCGTTTTTGTTTTCGACGGAGAGCCCGATCCCGTTGCACCTTTACGATTTCGCCCTCCATCTCTATCGGCATCGCGCCGATCCGCGGGCACTCGTATTTTACGTTCCTAAGCTCGAAAACGAGGAAGAAGCGGCTTACGTCCACGCCATGGTCGCGGCCGCCGAGCGCCGGATCCGACAAATCCATCCTTCGTATCGGCTTGGAACGGTCCGGTTGATGATCGTGCTGGAGAATCCTCGCGCGATCGTGCGTGCCCACGAAATCATGGACGCCCTTCACCCTTATTTTGCGGGCGCATCGCTTGGTTGGCACGATTATCTCGCGTCCACGGCGCGGCTTTTTCGCGAAGACAGCCATTATCGAATTCCCGTGAAAGCCGATCCGAACATCGTGATCAAATACATCAAGGCCTCTCACGACCTGCTCGCGGAAGCGGTCGGTTCGCGCGGCGGAATTCAAGTGGGCGGCATGTACGGCATTCTGCCGATCGCCGGAAGTCCCGAGTCCCTCCAAGTGACTTTGAAAGGGTTTATCAAGGACGTCGTCACCCAGCTCAAGCGGCGATTGACAGGTTTTTGGGTCGCCCACCCCGACTTCGTGCGATTGGGATTGGCTCTCGTCGCCGGATGGCGTGAAAGGGAACAGGGGAAGCCGGTAGCCTTTCAAACCTTGGTGAGTGCATTGCTCGACGAGCCCCATCGAAAAGAGACGCTCGCATTTTGTGAGGGTTCGGACCTTGTGGGTTTAGATCCTTCCGATCCTAATTATGTTCGATCGCTGATCGTCGCCGACATCGAAGAATCCGACACGGTCCCCAATAACGACCCCGAAGAGATTCGTTATAACGTTTTTCAGTCGCTCCAGTATCTCACCGACTGGCTTTCCGGAAACGGATGCGTTGCGCTTCCCACCGTCATTCAAGACGTGCCGGTGCGAGTGATGGACGATTTGGCAACGGCGGAACGCTCCCGTTGGGAAGTTTGGCACGAGCTGAACCACGGAAGGTTCTCGGTCGAAGCCTTTCTCCGGATCGCCCATGAAGAAATGCGGTTTATCCGTCGGGATCTTTCCGACGCTAAAAAAATCGTCCAGGTTAAATACGACGCCCGAACCGAGAAATGGTATCCGATCGCGCTAAGAATCATGCTCAAGCTGATGGTGGATCCTAAACCCGTCGAGTTCGCGACCGAACTGCTCTTGCCGTTCACGGTCGAAGCGATCCGCGAAGCGGCCGATCCGTGGGCAAAGGCCCAGGAATGGGATCCCGGTAAATGGGACCTTCCTTCCGGGATCGAACGGTATCACCACGCGTTTGAGATTTGCGGCGTCGATCGATTTGCCGAAACCTTAGCGCGGGATGGAATCCTTGACCTCGAAAAAGCGGAGGCCGTCGTCCGAAGCTTTACGGAGGAAGAAGTCCGCTCGGCGGCGAGTTTCCACGGCGACATCGGCCAAAGCGTTCAGACTTTGGATGCCACCGCCGCGCGGGAGCAGGCCGGTGTTCTAGGCGAGTCCGAGAGCGTGCAATCCGCCTTGCGAGAGAGCTGCGCGAACTATTTACGAAAGTTCGGTTTCAAATTTCTCGTTTCGGCGCAGGGGAAGACCGCGAAGGAGATTTTGGACGAGGCCAATCGCCGGATCGCCCGGAGCACAGCGGAGGAACTCGATGCCGCCCGATCGGCACTTTGGGAGATCACGCGGAAACGGCTCGGACCTGCGAAGGATTTTCGCAAAGACGTCGAATGCCTGCGAGCGGAAGCGAGCGTTTCTGGCGTTTCGATCGCGATCAATACCCCTTACGACGGTGCGATTTGTACGCAAGCCTTTCATGTTGGTGAGGCCGTCAGGGGCGGGGCAAAAGTCGATGATGCGACTCGATTTGAGATCGCCTCTTTAAGCAAAACGGTAGGGGCGGCGTTTGCGATCGAGTTTTTCCGCGCTCGCCAAATTTCGCTTGAGACTTCCGTGAATGCGCTTTTTGCGCAAACACCTTCTCGGTTTCGTTTGCCAAGCTCGCCTTGGTCCGAGGAAGTTAGCCTCCGCCATCTTCTCGATCATACGGCGCTTGGGATGCACTACGTGAAAGGGTTTCCGTCTGGATTGCCTCGGCCTGCCGTCGCGGAACTTTTGGATCCCGCCCGTTGCGGCGTTCACGGGTATAGGCCGCTTGAGATCCTTGGTCGGCCCGGCGAGAGCTTCCATTACTCGGGGGGGGGCTTTTTGGTTTTAGAGCACCTTCTGGAGGCGCTCTCGGGACGAACGATTGGCGAACTGGTTCAGGAGTGGAAATCATTCGAAGGCGTCGGACTGGAAATCGAAGCGGGCGCGCCAGGCGCTCGGGATGCCCACGGTTATTTCGACGACGGAAAACCGGTCGAAGGCGGTCGACTCTCCTTTCCTTCGCTTGCGGCCGGAGCGATCGGTACCGCTCGCGGGATGGCCCGATTTTTAGCACGACTCTCGGACGCTTACACGGATACGGCAGGCGCACCCGGGATCTCGCACGATACCGCGGTGACGATGTTAAAAGCCCGCGATCGGGGTTGCTTTGATTTTATGGGTTGCGGGATGGGACTTGGCGTTTTTGTGGCGGAAGCCGGAGAAAATCGCCTTGCGATCCATCAAGGCGCGAACCATCACCGACGCCGTGGTCAAGGAGTTCTCGACTGGCATCACGGATTGGGAGA
>CAZAKW010000355.1:0-2968 GCA_964485835.1 uncultured Bacteriovoracaceae bacterium | reverse complement strand
CCAGGGGCGACGAGACCAAACACGCGTGCGATCCGCAGGCTTGCGCCTCGGGCCACGGCAATTTCTCGAAGGCGATTCTCGGCCTTGAGTTTGGAGCGGGCATAAACCGAACGCGGGCCTGCCGGATCGTCTTCGCGGATCTCGCCGTCATGCCGGGCGTAGAGATGCGCGGAGCTGACGTAGAGAAGTTTTGCGGCAAGTTTTCGGTCCGAGCAAAAATCTAGAAAGACTTCCACAAGCCGACTCGTATCCGTCACGTTTGTCTGCATCGTCGCTTCCGGATTCGCTTCGCACCAAGGCACTGAGACTTTCGCGGCCATCACGATAAAGCTCGCCTCGGTCGGTACCGGAATATCTCGGGGGGCCGTCCACGCCTCGAGTTCCGCGCGAAACCCCGCTAAATCTTCGATTCGAGACTTAAGGGCGTGGGCCTTTTTTCCGGCAACGCGTGCCGCTTCTCCAAAATATTGCCCCAGGCTGCCGGTCGAGCCGTTATAAATCAGCATTCGGCTCCTTTAGGTCGAGGAAGGTTTTGGGAGAGCCGCGTGTCTTTTAAAATGGTGCTCCCAAGCGATCGAAAAGATCCCCATAAACGCGTTTCGAACCTCGGCCAGGCTCGTATTCGAAACGCCGCGTTCGCGGTTCTTAAAATAAATCGGAAATTCCCTAATTTTCATCCCCGCGCGCAGGAGTTGCGAAAGCGATTCCGAGAGATAGATATAGCCCTTATGCTTTTGCGAGTGGCGCATGAGCACTTCGACTGCCCTCGGCGCGTAGAATCGGAATCCGTTGGTGAAGTCGCATACGCGGAAATTAATCAGCGTCCGCGCGAGCGTGTTCGCACAAAACGAAAGGACGTGCCGCTTTACCGGCCATCCCTCAATCGTTCCGTTTGGATACCGCGAACCAAGGACGACGTCCGCCCCGCCTTCGAGCAGCGCAATGCCCGTGGGAATCGATTTCGGCTCGTGCGAAAAATCGCAGTCCATCTCGATATAGGCCTCGAATCCTCGGCCCGACTCGTATCCCCACTGAAAGCCGGTTCGCACGGCGCCGCCGCGGCCGTCTTTTTTAGAGCGGACGATCAGGTGTACACGTGATTCCCATTTCCGGTCGATGATCGCTTGGCTCACGATCTGGGAGGTTCCGTCCGGGGAAGAATCGTCGACGATACAGACCGCGTAGCCGGGGCCTTGGGCCAAGATCGCCTCGGAAAGCGCGACGATATTCTCCTTCTCGTTATACGAGGGGAGAACGACGAGGACTTTTTCTATTTTTTTACCGCTCATTCTTACCGCCCGTCTAACGACTCAATCTTAAAGTTTCGAAAGCGCCGCAAAGGAACTTTCAAGCGCGGTTCTTCCCTCGTCTTGAAGCAAGGGGTGGCAACCGATCATAAAACCCTTCTCTAAAAGCTCGTCGCAGTTTTTAAGGCTTGCGGCTTGGCGAGTCTCGGCCATGCGGTTCGCCGGATGGCGGGCGAGATTTCCCGCGATGATCGGGCGGGTATCGACGCCGTGGGATTCGAAAATTTCTTTCGCTTTCGCGACCGTGACCGGCGCTTTCGGATCCAGTACAAATGGAAACGTCATCCACGAATGACGACGATCACGTCGCCCAAGTTTTTTGCCTTTGGCGGCTACATGCTCAGACCCGATCAATCGCATCCAAGGCGTGCCTTTCCCAGTCCACTCCGAGACTTCCCGGGCAAGCGCATCGCGCGACTCGAGCATCGAATCCAGTTTTTTGAGTTGGACCGAACCGATCGCCGCCGAAATTTCAAGCGGCCGGACGTTGTAGCCCGGCATCACGAACAGAAAACGGGAATCAAGCTCTGGGTGCTTTTTCGTCCATTCGTCTTTATCGTCGCGGTCCCGAACCCAGCCATGCGCACGCAAGCTTTTCAGGTCTTGATAAAGCTCCGTATTGTCGGTCGTGATCATCCCGCCTTCCATCGTCGAGATATGGTGGGAGAAAAAACAGGAATAGGAAGCGGTTACGCCAAACGAACCCGCTGCTTTTCCTTCGAAGTTTGCGCCCAAGCTTTCGCAGTTATCTTCGAGTAGCGCGATTCCGAATTCTTTACAGAAGCCCTGGATTTTCGCCATGTCCGCGCACTGGCCGAGAACGTGGATCAAAAACATGCCCTTAGTGCGCGGGGTGAGCGCCGACTTCGCGCTTTCAATATCAATCGCAAGCGTTTTCGGGTCGACGTCGACGTAAACCGGCACGAGCCCGAGTTGCACGAGTGGCCAAACGGTCGTAGGCCAGGCGAGCGCTGGCACTAAAACTTCGTCGCCAGCTTTCCAAGGCGCCCCGCCCTTGGAGCGGCGGAGCATCAAATCAACCATTAGGAGGTTCGAAGAGGAACCCGAGTTGACCATGATCGCGTGCTTTGATCCGTTCCACTCGGCAAATTCGGTCTCAAACTGCCGAACTTTCTCGCCCATGGTGAACTGGTTGGAATCTAAAACGGCCTTGGCGACTTCGATTTCCTCGGCGCCAAAGGTCGTGGATGCTAAGGGATATTTGGTTTTCATGCCTATAAAGACCTTTCATGTTTTAGGGCGCTAGTCCACTATCTCGCAGTGGCCAAGACAGTGTCGAATAGAGCGCCTAAAGCAGCGTATTCGTATCGCATCTTTTTCGCGCTGTTCGTCGTTCTGCTCGCACTTTCGATCCACGGCGTTAAGTGGATCCCGTACTGGAATTTTAGGGGCCTTGATCTCCTAAACTTGCACAGCTTCCACAATCTCTGCCCCGGTTGGCCGATCCCTTACGAAAAAGCGGGCGCCGAATGTGGAGATCCACTCGGAAGGCCCCTCGTCTATCCGCCGCTCGCTTATTGGATGATGGCGTGGACGAGGTTTACGGATTTTTACCGCGCGACGGTGCTTTGGGATTTGGCGATCGTAGGGTTTACGGTGCTTGGCGCATGGCTTGCCCAAGCCGGAGAAGTTCGGAAGGC
>CAZAKW010000354.1:0-2981 GCA_964485835.1 uncultured Bacteriovoracaceae bacterium | reverse complement strand
CCGCAGAACCGGGTGCGCCCGCAGAACCGGGTGCGCCCGCAGAACCGGGTGCGCCTACCTCATCGGGCTTATACGCCGTTTCATCGCCTCCTGACTGACCGCTCGGTGCGTTCACCGTATCCAAGCTATCCTCGGAATTCCGACTCATTAAGACGTAAACCACGCCCAATAAAGCTGCGAGCAGCACAAAGACGACAACAAGATTCCGTTTCATGCCTTCCAGTTTGCAAGACCCAGAGGAATTTTGAAAATGACGATTTGCTGACGGGCATTTCGCTAACGACCGCACCCAAGCGCCTGACTACGACTTCCGGGCGATGGACAGATTTACTCAAGCGTGGTTTTCTGGGGTCGTATGAAAGCACTTTTTAATCGCTGGCAGATTTTCTTTTTTACGCCCTGTTTAGCGCTGGGTTCGGCTCTTGCCCACCCGCCGGTCTCGAGTTGGTCAGATCTCAAGGTCGACTCCCAGTACGTGCTCGAACAGGAAATCGTACTTTCCGGCCCGCGTGGTGAACGCATCGTGCTGTTATCTGGCCACGACACCATACTAAAGGAGATTCAACCCCTCGACGGGATCTCGGTCGTCCAGTATGTCTTCACTCCGGAAACGTGCCGCACTCCGAGCGAGGAAAGCGAAATGGAACTCGTCTTACCAGAAGATGGAAAATCCGGCTCCGAGGTCGGGGTACAACTGCGAGCGGACTGTCGTCTCGAGATCTTCGTTGAGACCAAGGATCTAAACGGCTTGAGTTTCTACCGCGACTATTAACAATGAGATCGATTTATGCCTGACGATTTCGACAAGTTCCGACGCCTTCTCGAGGAGACCTATCTCTTTCCCGCGAACTACACTCATAAGTTCATCGGTAAAAACTCCGACCTTTTTCGCACCGGAATCGCTGAATTTGAAAATAAATTCGTCGGCCTGAAACGTACGGGCGAAAAGCTCAGCGCGAATTCCGCGCACGTTGCCCTCACTTACGATTTCTTGGCGGGTACCCCCGAAGATATCGTTCAGCTCGCGAAAGCGACTTACGAAATTCCGGACCTCATTTATATTCTCTAGGACCTTAACGCGTCCGCAACCAACCCGCGAACGAGGCTCGGTCCTTATGGGTTTCGAGGACTTCGTGTTTGATTTGGTCGCTCATGAAAATCACGGCCGTGCCCGCCCGTGGAGGAATATCCACGACTCCCGACGGAAGGTGCAAGCGAAGTTCGCCGCCATCTCCTCTTTCCCAACCCGGATTAAAAAAAAAGACGATCGACACTGTCCGGCGGGATTCGTCCCGAAATCGATCGAGATGCTCTCGATAAAAAGCCCCGGCGGGATAGAGCGCGAAATGTCCTTCCCAATCCCAAAGCCCTAAGAATAAAAGACGATTCAATCCCTGACGAATCGTTTCAATCGTCTCGATCAGCTCCAGGCGTTCGGGCCGTGCGTTTAAGTCGTCCCTTTCAATCCAAAAAATAACGTCCCTCCGAATCGTCGAATCTTCGCGTCTCGTCTGCGCCCTCCCTACACCGGCGGGCCGAAGCTCCTCTCGACTTCGAACGTCTTCGATATCTCGACGAATGCCAACGCACCAGGCGGAAGGGAAGAAGTCCCGATCGACCCAAAAGCCCTGCGAAGATATCGCCTGCGCGATCTCTTCAAGTTTGAATTCGCTCGTCACGGAAGAAAGGGCCATAGCTTGCGTACCAAGATTACGTTTTTACCGGTTTCAAGATCGGAAACGTCGATCGATAAACAGCCCAAGCGTCGCCAACGCCATCGCAAGTTCGAAATAGTAACGGACTTCAAGCCTTGCGTTTAAAAGAAAGGGCGGAAAATACACCGTCCCCCGCGTCCACCACACCCACATCAAAACCGAATAAAAGAAGAACGTCCCGGCCGCCACGGAGAGCAAAACCCGAAGGTCCGCTCGTCCCGCTCGAAGTGTCCGCCAGGCATGGAGCTGCAAGGGGCGCGACATCCCGTAAATCACCCCCAGCGCAGCCGCAAGTCGCAGCCAGGCTGGGATCATTCCGGGCGCCAACGCCGCCGCAAGCGACAAAACAAACGTCACTCCGCTTGCCAGTGCGAACTGCCAAGAGTCAGCGGATTTCGCCCACAGGCGGTTTGGGTGCAACAGTCTCACTTGAAAGAGTCTACCGTGAAGCCGGCATCGCCGTCATCAGAATGCCACTGGCGAAATCATTCTAAAATGCGGATCCTAGAAGGGAGATGAAACCCCGAATTCGCAACACCGACGCCCCATCCCCCCGCCCCGCCCGGAAAAACCCGAAGCCCGTCGTTCCGGCTCTGGAGCGTGCGAGACTCGATGCGCTTGCGACCGCGCATGTCCTTGGGAAAGAAATCCATTGGACCCCATCTGGCGCTAGCGTCGAACTTGAGGAATCTGTCCTTTCTTCTTTAGGCGACGTCCTCGTCCAACTCGTGCGAAACGCGATCGATCATGGGATTGAATCGCCGGAAGTACGAGTCGCTGCGGGAAAAGCTAGGAGCGGTGTGATTCGCGTCGCTCTTCAAGAAATCGAAGAAGGCATCGAAATTCTAGTGGCCGACGACGGTGCCGGAATCGATCCCCATGCGGTCGTCGCAGCGGCCGTAAAAGCTGGCGTGATCACGCTTGTCCGTCCGATCAGCCGTGAGGAGGCGTTCGCCTTACTTTTTGTGCCGGGATTTTCCACCCGTCAAACCGCGAGTGAAATCTCCGGACGAGGGATAGGGCTGGATGTCGTCCGCGATCGACTGGACACATGGGGCGCGCGAATTTCGATCGAGACCGAGCTCGGAACCGGAACGACTTTCCGCGTTTTTCTCCCACACGCTGCGCAAACTCACTGATATTATGGAGTTTTAATTTTCGACCCGTTCCCTCGGGTTTGGCTTGGAGTTCGCCGACTTTCTTGGAAAAATGCCAAGCAATGCGTACATGCCGTTTGTTCATAGTCGCCATTCTAGCCGGAGGATC
>CAZAKW010000353.1:0-2991 GCA_964485835.1 uncultured Bacteriovoracaceae bacterium | reverse complement strand
GGTTTGCGCCATGGCTTCGTCTATCATGGTTTCCAGGCAGGGAATACCGAGATGCAGCGCCCCCTCAACTGGCGGGAGATCGAAACGCTCTCCGCATGGATCAACTCCGAGATCGCTGGCATGTTCGTCGAGCGGATCGTCGTCCCTGCACGCCCTGAGTTCCCCGAGGGTTATCTCAAGCACGAATGGGCGCTTCGCCTGACCTCGCGAGGCCAGGAGGCCTGCCTCGTTTTCGGCGTCCGTCCCGGGCGTCCGGGGGTCGACTGGATCTCGTCAAAAGGACCACGAGCATCGACGCATGCGACCCGCTCTGGGTTTGATTTGGGCCTGCAAAAAACGTTGTCAGGACGGAAAATCATCCGGCTTGAAGCCGTTGCCCGGGAGCGCACGCTGATCCTTTGGGTCGAGAATGGGAGTGAAGCGCATCCGAAGGGGGCATTGGGCCTGGTGTTGACCCTGATTCCAGCGCTTCCAGAAGCGCTGTTAATCGAGGCTCCCGAGCCGAAATTAGTCGGCGGACGCGAGTACACGGTGCTGGCGCGCACTCGAAATCTCGCCGAAGCGAGTTACTTACCACCCGATGGCGCGCGCTCGCCCGCGGATCTTTTAGTTCGAAGCGAGGGCTTCGCGTCGCTTACGGATTACCAACGAGAAAGCCGCGAGGCTTTGGCAGGGGAAGCGTTCGAACTTCGCCTGGGGCGCGTCCGCAGCCGGCTTTCGCACGATCTCAAGCAAGCAAGGACTCGCCTCGCGCAAAACGAACGCACTTCGATTACCGCGCAGGGCGAGCGGAATTACCGGCACCTTGGCGACCTACTCAAGTCAGTGATGGGAATGCCTCCCCCGCCGAACCCTGGGAGCCCACGCAAAGTCGTCGACTGGGAGACGGGAGAAGAGGTCGAGATTCAGTGCGATCCGAAGCTTTCCTTGAAGGAACAGGTCGAAAAATTTTATTCCTCCGCGAAGCGAAAAGAACGTCGAATCACGGAAGCCGCGCTTCGGAGCGAAACGTTTCGGGAGAAGATCACTCGGCTTGAGGCGATGAAAGCGGAGGTCGATAAAATCGCGATCTCCGCGCTTCGAGGAGCGGCGAAGCTTGAGCAACTCTCGCCATTCGAGAAGTCTTTGGGACTGACGGTTGGCGCACCCCAGAGCGCGGAATCGAAAGCGCTGCACGGCAAAGCGAGCGGAAAGGGAAGTTGGAACGGAAAGGCGTTTCTTTCCAAAGAAGGCCTTCCGATTCTCGTCGGGAGATCGAAAGACGAGAACCTCGAGCTTACCTTTCGTTTCGCTCGCGGAAACGATCTTTGGATGCACGTGAAAGGAAAACCCGGGGCCCACGTCCTCGTCCCCTTACGGCAAAAGAAAAGCGCGTCGCTCGAGACGCTGCTCGACGCCGCTTACCTTTGCCTCCATTACTCGGGCGGTACCGAGTGGGGCAAAACCGAGATCGATTACACGCAAAAAAAATACGTCAAACGGATCCGGGATTCGAGCGAAGCGAGTTACGTCAATACGAAGACGTTGATCGTGGAGCTGGACCGCGAGCGATTGAATGCGCTGCTTTCGCAGGAAATGATCTAAGTCGGGAAGAGTTCGCGACGGGGATCTACCGACTTAACGCCAACTATTTGACTTAGGCCAACGGGTTTGAGGGAGGAAGATGAGGAACTTTCCGCTTGTGCGCCTCGCGCGAGCTCTTTAAACCCCCGCCCCCCAGTGACTTTTCAAGCAAGTCCACCACGATTCCGAAGAGAAATGGATATGTCTATTGTCACCTTTCATCGGACTTCACATATTTTCGGCGGCTTCGCGCTCGCAATCATCTGGGTGCTGGCATCAGTGGGCGCCGTCCATGCGGAACCTTCGCGCCCTAACCTTGACTGTATTTCTGGGTTACGGAAGGCGAAAAATTGGGCGATGACGCCCGTGCGACGAATTCGAAATCTTTATGCGCAAGTCGTATCCGGTTCCGACTTTACCCCCGAAAAGATCATGGCATTCAAAGATCAGCTCTCCGCTTTCGAAAACGATCCCCATCTTCGTCCACGTGACGGATCGATTCTAGAAGAACTCGCTTACCTCGAAGTCACTCTCGACCGCATGCCAGGTAAAAAAGGTTTCTCAGTCGCCGAACTGATCGAATCGGGAGATTGGGAAACGCGTCTGCGCGTAAGAAAACTCCTCCGTGGCAGTTCGGGAGACCCCATTTCGTACCTTGTGGACCTGTTCCGTGTCGCGGTCCAGTCGCCTCGCAGCATGACGCTTGGGCTGACGCGAAGACAATCTCGACGTCTCCTCGACGACTTGTACGGGATCGTGAAAATGGACGGGGAAACGGAACTTTCGACTTGGGCAGGAAAAGCGGCGGCCGACCGACGTGCGGCAAAACTGAGAGAACTCTCCGATCTTTCGATGAGGCGATACGGACTCGTAAAACTCCTTGATGAAGCGGACCTCCTTCGAGACGAGCTCACGAAAGAGCGCGTGATGAACTTCCTGGGATCCCGCGAAGTCAACTGGGCTTTTTCCATTCTTACGAACCTGGGCTTAAGACAAGGTTACCTCGGCACGCTTCCCAGAGCGAAATTCGAGCTACCCGACGATCTCGTCCTTGAGCTTTTCACTCACGGCGTCGACGCTAAAATCGAAAAAATCTATGCAATCTACGATCGGAAATTTAAGCGGAATGCCATCTATAACTCCGTTCGAAGTGCTTATACTGCAGTCGGCGGAGTCCTCGCGACGATTCTCGTCTACGACCTTTATCGCGACGAAAAGGAGAAGCGAGAAAACAAAGCGACGAAAATCGCGCACACGATCGTCGACGCACTTGATCGGGAAAGCGCCGCGATCCAGGCAACCGCCGCTCGAATGGAAGCGATGACCGTAGACGAACTCCAATGGGATGCGTGGCTTAGAAACTATGCGGAAGAACACGACGGAGAGGAACCCAATCCTGAGAGCGTAGAATACCAAACCGCACGACGG
>CAZAKW010000352.1:0-2996 GCA_964485835.1 uncultured Bacteriovoracaceae bacterium | reverse complement strand
GGGTAAAAGCAAACGAAGCACGAGCGCGAAAATCGGCACCAGTCCGCCGCAGACCCAAGCCTGCGCCGTCGCCTGCGAACTTTTCGCGCGCGCTTCGCCACTCGCCTCCAAGTGCCGCTTCGCGAGTTCTCGGAAACGTCGCAAGGTCGGTATGACGGCGGCGCCTTCGCTGCGAAGCTGGGTTAGGCAATCGTAGGAAAGCGTGCTCCACGGCTCTTCGAGGCGACCCAGTTCCTTCCAGCGCGCGTCGCTCGGAACGAGGCCGGAGGCGAGCGTCTCCTCGAGTTCATGGAAAAGTCCTTCGGCCTTTTTTACGCCGCCGCCTTCTCGGTTTCGGCGAAAGGAGGGAAAGTGGACAAAGAGTTCGCGAATCGCGACGAAAAAACCAAACCAAGCGAAAAACCATCCCGCGAGCGCCATCGTGCCTCTCCTGTTTGGGGGGCATGGAGCAAGGATTGGTCCACCTAGGGACAAAGTACGTCAATTTGAGATGCGCCGGCTTCGCTTCAAGAGCGAGCCGCAGGCTTCCCCATTGATCCAGTTTCTCCAAATCGGCGCGATTTCCGGTGGGGAGGCAAGATAGCGCTCTAAAATTTCGATAAACGGGATCCGTCTCTCTGGATCATTCATAATCGGAAACCACCAAGTTTCTTCGGAGTGTCCGCCAATGAAATGATGGATTTCGGCTTCAGAAAATTGGAAGGAGGGATTTTTGAGCCGAGCCAGGCTTTTTTCCAGAGTCTCGCGTAACTCCTTTGGGTCAGCGGTCGCGCGAAGAATGACTTCAGGCTTGAGAACGACCCATTCTCGAAACAACTCCAGATCAGCGGAAAAAACATGGTGTTCGATGATGTCGACCTCACTTAAATCGAGGTTTCCCTTAAACCGATCTAAACGCAGTTCTCCGTCATCGCCTATTTGGCGAACGATATCCGACCGTAGCTCCAGAGTTCGAGCCTCCTGCTTGACTTCCAATCGAATCGGTACGTCGCCGTACATCTCTCCCCGACCTCCTCCCATTGCGGTAACGGGTGATATCCACGTAAATAGTCCGGGTTCGCCTTCGAGCTGTGGGAAAAATCTGGGTAGATTATGGGGCAGGGTCAGCTTTGGAAAAGGAAACCGTTTATCTTCTGCAAATGCTCGCGAAGCTTCCGAATCGAGAGAAAATATTTCCGCTTTTGTCCAACGCCAGAGCACGGCCGGAGCCGGCTTGCCCCGACCGACTACTTGGGTAGCCGAAAGCGCATCGGATATCAGAAATACAGATATGCTTAAAAATAGAGCCTTCCCGAACACACCTAGAAGAATACTTTAGTCCCGGGGTCCAAAGGATCGGCAAAAAACTCCTGGGCCTGCGACGCGAGGTTCTGCGCCGAAGCCAAGGTCAAGCGAGCTTTTGAATGGCGGTGAGAATCGCAATCGAAGCCGCGAGCATCGTTCCCATACGGATGGTTAGCTTCGATTCCAGTTGAGTGACTGAGTGACGAAGCTCGCTCATAAGCCGCACTTCTAAGCCTTCAAGGTCCTGTTTGGATGCCAATTTGTCTTCCATAATTTCAACCAATATCTTGATTGACGTTTCAGCCTGTTCTCGCGAAAAACCGACTTCTTCCAACATTTTAGCATATCTAAGCGTATTGAACATGGAGTTCTCCTCTACAGCCGACCAGAGCAAGGCGGCGGCCGAAAAATCTCCAATCAATTCGGCCCGATTAAAAATTTCTTTGTTCGAAACAATGATCTTTTGATCGAAATCAAGATCTTACGGCGGAATCTTCGGCTCAAAAAAAATTCAGAAACAAATGAAGACGGCCCAAACCAAACCGCCAAGAACTCGGAGCCAAAGTGCGCTACCGGCGCTGAAACTAAGCAACCGCGCGGCGCCATCCAAAATCCGGCGAGGGGACCGCACCACTCCCGCCCCCGCACTCTCCGCATGAACCGAAACCCGGCTCCGCTTTTTATTTAGACTTGAGACAGAAATGGATAATGCGAGCGCCGCGCAGCCGGAGGCGAAACGTGCGCCGGCCATGGATGGCCGATCGAGCCGTTATCCATTTCTGTCTCAAGTATAAATAGAAAGCGGACGAAGCCTAGCTCGCCGCCGGCCAGTAAGTCGAAATCGGAACTTCGCCCCCGACGGTGATCTCCGGAATCCGCATCGTTGGCTGCGCGTCCGTCACGGGTGCGCCTTGCCCGTCCTTACCGCAAGTCCCGGTCGCGAATCCAAGGTCGTTCCCAAGCCGATCGACATCGAGCAAAACCTTCGGGCCATTCCCCACGAGGGTCGCACCCCGGATCGGCTCCGCGATTTTTCCATCGCGAATCAAGTACCCTTCGGTGACGGCGAAAACGAAATCACCGGTAACGGTGTTGACCTGCCCGCCCCCCATCGATTTCACGTAAACGCCCCACTTCGTATCTCGCAAGATCGTCGCAGGATCGTCCTTGCCGGGCGCGATGTACGTATTTGTCATCCGCACGATCGGCTTATGCCGGAACGTTTCGCGGCGACCATTCCCGGTCGCCGGAAGATCGAATTTCATCGCCGAGATCCGGTCAACGAGGTAACCCTTCAGTATCCCGTTTTCAATCAACACGTTTCGCTGCGACGGAGTGCCTTCGTCGTCGAACGCGTACGATCCGCGGCGGCCCGGCATCGTTCCGTCGTCGAGAACCGAAATCAAAGGCGATGCGACCTGCTGGCCGACTTTACCCTGGTAAACGGAAAGTCCGTTACACGCGAGATCCGCCTCAAGCCCGTGACCTACGGCTTCGTGAATCATCGTTCCACCGGCCTCGGCCGCAAGCACCACCGGCATCGACCCGCTCGGCGCGGGTACGGCTTGCATCAACACTTTCGTCCGGCGCGCGGCCTCCGCTCCGATCGACTCTGGCGTTACCGTATCAAAAAATTCAGTCCCGACGTATCCGCCGTCGGTTTCGTAGGCGCTCTCGACTCGTCCGTCTTTTTCCCCCACGACTTCGACGGC
>CAZAKW010000351.1:0-2998 GCA_964485835.1 uncultured Bacteriovoracaceae bacterium | reverse complement strand
GTAGTTCCGTCAATCGCTTTCGAATCCCTTCGTGGTGCTCGACAAGATCAAGCTTATCTACTCCGGGGAAATCGTTCCTTCGTGTCGCCTCTTCGATCTGCGCTAAAAGTTTTGAGGCGGGATGAAGTTCTTTTCCGATCGGGGCTTGGTAAAAATTGGAGCTGGAAGCAAGAACTCGCCCGAGATGGAGCGCAAACGCTTCCTCTCCAATCGCACTTCGGAGCTGCTCAAGCGTCCGAAAGTAGGCTTCGCTTAAACGCTCCGAAACCGATCCCGCAGACGAAAGATAAATCGGGCAAAGGAAGGAAGAAGCGTTCGCCCAAGCATGGGTCGCCGATACGAAGAGAAGAATAATTCTGCCAAGCCTTGAAGCCTGACTAGGACGACGCCTCACTCAATTCACCGGCGATCCATTGAAATAAGCATACCCGCACCCCTGGACGAAAGTTTCTCTAGTTATGCACCGGCTTCCGTATAATCGGATTAAGGTCTTCAGATCCATTTCGGCCGTGCGCGCGCTTATCATTAGAGATGAAAGCCTAAGCGACACGTCCTGCGACGTGGGAGATGCCCGCTTCATTTCAAAGAGTCAGAAGAATGACAGGGCTATTCAATCTTAATCCAGCGGGGCGCCCATCTCCTTTCAGAACGGATGCGCCTAAATACTGCAAACCGAGTCCATCCGGTCTGCTTAGATTCCGACTCTAATTTTACTTAATCCGCCGAACTTTTCGAGGACCCCGATCGCCGCCGGGCAAACGGCAGTTCTCGAGATCAAGATCGAACTTAAGATCCCGGTCCAAGCACGAGTAAATCTGCACGGTTTGCTGGGCGTAACTATACCCTTTTTTCGCCGTCACTTCCCCGCGTTCGTCAATTTCGCACGGATTATTCATCTCGCACTCCAGACCATTTTCGTTCGCCGTGTTATTCACGCCGATCACCGAGCGCGAGCCGGCGACGATCACGGGAGACCCGGAAGTTCCGCCGATGATCTCGCACCCTGGGCGCGAATATCGCATCGACATCTCCATCGTATAACCGCCTTCTTTTAAAGTCGGAACGATCGCTTCGATTTGGCATTCGTAGCCCTTACGATGGTAGCCCGAGAGAATCTGGATCTCTTCGCCTACCGGAGCGATCACTTTAGCGAGAACCAGCGGGCGAATCCCAAATTTCGATTCGATCTCCTGGTAAGTTTCGTCGAGTTGGTAAAGACCGATGTCGGTCTTCGTCATCGTCGCGTAGATTACGCGCGTCGCCCGCAGGTCGCCGATCGTGCGCGCCGTGCGGGGATCCAAAATTTCAAACCCCCGCTGGGACGGTTCGTTGTAAACAAACGTACCGGGCAAAGGCATGCCGCCTTCCAAACAGTGGCCGTTGGTCAACACCACCGCGCGATCCGTTTCTAAGCTTTGCACAAACCGAATCAAGGACCCGGAGCAGTTGTTCAGCTTGAAGATCGCTTCGAAATTATAGCCGAGGACTTTTGCGCGTTGAGGAGGAATCACTCCCCGTTTCGGAAACGGAAACGCAAGGGCGGCCTGGGCCGCGAAAAACGAGACAAAAACAAGAACGCTAAAAATACGAGAAAGCCGTGTCATAAGATCCCCCCTTAAACAGGTGCGGGCGGGATAACACGAGCGGATAGGACGGACGATTCGCACCGAGTCACAGGAAAAGACGTATAGATCCTGCCGATGCCCTTCTCAGGACGAACGGGGTGGGTTAGAAGAATGCGATTCCAATCACACCCGTTAATTGCCTTTAAGTTTCGGCGAGTTAGTCGCGATTTGACAGGGACGATTTTAACGCCATCTTTTGATCACGTACCCCTAACTTTTTGGAGATTGAAGTGAGTTCTGAAACGACCCCGCCTACCCCGAACGAACCCACCCAGGAACGCCCCGAATCGCCGAATTCGGGTTCGACGCTGGATCCTTCCTCGGCCCGAATCGCCGAGCTGGAAGCCGCATTAACCGAGGAAAAGAATAAGTATCTCTACCTCTATGCGGAGTTCGATAATTTCCGAAAGCGCGCGATCAAGGAACGTAGCGACGCGATGAAATTCGGGTGGGAGAATATCGCTCGCGATATTTTAGGCGTCGTCGACAACCTAGAGCGTGTGCTTGAGCATATGCCCGCTGATATGGACGAAAGCTTCCGAACCGGGATCGAAATGACGATTTCCCAGTTTCGAACCACGCTCGAAAAACAGGGTGTAAGTCTGATCACTACGGAAAATACACCGTTCAATCCCGAACTCCACGAGGCCATGGGCCAAGAACCCTCGGAACTGCCCGCCGGGTCCATCACCAAAACCCTTGTGAAGGGTTACACCCTCCACGGACGTCTTTTACGTCCGGCGAAGGTCGTGGTCGCAGCCTAAAGCGACCGGATTGATTCGATCGATTTGACAACGATTTTCTAGGAACCAACTTTTAAATAACCAGGCGAAATCTTCGCCGAAACGAATTGAGGTAAAACATGGGAAAAATTATCGGAATCGACTTAGGGACCACGAACTCTTGCGTATCCGTCATGGAAGGATCCGACGCGAAAGTGATCGCCAACAGTGAAGGCGCGAATACGACTCCTTCGGTGGTTGGATTCGCTGCTAACGGCGACCGCCTTGTCGGCCAGACCGCGAAACGTCAAGCCGTCACGAATCCTGAAAAAACCGTTTTTGAAGCGAAACGGTTGATCGGACGTAAAAAATCTTCCAAAGAGGTCGAAGACTTCATCAAGCACGCTCCGTTTAGAATCGAAGAAGCGAAAAACGGCGACGCTTGGGTAAAAGTCGCGGACCGTGAATACTCCCCGCAAGAGATCTCGGCGATCGTTCTCCAAAAGATGAAACAGACAGCCGAAGACTATCTCGGTGAACCCGTCACGGAAGCCGTGATCACCGTTCCCGCATACTTTAACGATGCCCAGCGCCAAGCAACCCGCGACGCCGGGAAAATCGCCGGCCTCGAAGTAAAACGGATCATCAACG